>NZ_JCBANG010000009.1:0-109454 GCF_059760905.1 Achromobacter sp. 1011811831 | reverse complement strand
CCGGTATTCAGGCGGTCACCGGGTGCCGCGCCTCGTAGGCCGAGGCGAAGGCCGGATCGCGCTGGCGCAGGTCGTCGTGGCTGACCTGGCCGGTGCGGCGCATGTAGTCGTAGGCGAAGTCGACCGGGTCCAGGTGCATCTTGTCGGCCACGTTCTCGTACCAGTCCAGGCTGCGCGCGGCGGCGGCCTGGAAGCTGGACGAGGCCGGGCGGCGCTGCGCCTCGAATACCGCGAAGGCGGCGCGCGCGTCGCCCGGGTGTTGCAGCAGCCCCTGGTGCAGCGCGATCGCGTCCTGCATGGCCATGCGCGTGCCCGAGCCCAGCGAGAAATGCACCGTGCGCAGCGCGTCGCCCAGCAGCACGATGTTCTCGTGCGACCAGCGCTCGTTGCGCACGATGTTCGCCTCGAACCACAGCGAGCGATTGCCCAGCAGCTCGCTGGCGCCCAGGTCCTCGCGGAACACCTCGGCGCAATAGCGCCGGCTGTCGTTCTCGCTGGCCGTGTCCAGGCCGGCGCGGCGCCAGCTGTCCGGATCCACCTCGACCAGGAAGGTGCTCAGGTCCTTGCTGTACTGGTAGCTGTGGGCGATGAAGATGCCGTGCTCGGCCTCGCGGAAGATCAGCGACACGGGGTGGAAGCGCTGGCGCGTGCCGTACCAGGCGAACTTGTTGCGGCGGCGCTCGAAGGCCGGACGGAAATGCTCGGCGTACTGCTTGCGCACCGCGCTGTTGCTGCCGTCGGCGGCGACCACCATGTCGACCTCGCCGGCCAGCCGCGCCACGTCCTCGATGCGCTGCTGGTGGCGGATCTGCACGCCGGCCTCGAGGCAGGCCTGCTCCAGCACGGCCAGCATGTCGATGCGGGACGTGCGCGAGAAATGGTTGCCCTGCACCTGGACGCGCGTGCCTTGATGCACGATTTCCATATAGTCGCAGCGCTCATGGTGCGCCACGAACCTGCCGAAGAAGTCCGGATCGGCCTCGCGCAGGAAGGCCAGGCCGATGTCCGAGAACACCACGCCCCAGCCATAGGTGGCGCCTTGCGGGTTCTGCTCGTAGATCGTGATCTCGTGGCTGGGATCGTGCTTCTTGGCAAGCAGAGAGAAATACAGGCCGGCCGGGCCGGCGCCGATGATGGCGATCTTCATTTGTCAGCGCTCCCGCTGGTGTGCGCCTGCGCGCAGGCTTCCTGGTAAGACAGCAGCCGCGTGCGCAGCGCGTCCGGCACCTCGATCGCGCGCCGCTCGCCGCGGGCCACGCAGATCGGCGTCAGGACGGCGTCGAAGGCGGGCTTGCCGCGCGCGCTGCCGTGGATGTGTAGGGTGTAGGTGCGGGTGCGCACCTCGTGCACCGTGACGCGCATGTCGAATTCCTCGTCCGGCCACAGCGAGGCCTGGAAGTCGAAGGACAGCGCGCGCGTGGGCGTGCCGAAGCCATGCTCGTCCTTGATGCGCTGCGGCGTGCCGTCGAACAGGTAGCCGTAGAACAGCTCGGCGGCCGACAGCACGTATTCGCCGAAGGTGACGGTGTAGACCACGCCGGCGGGGTCGCAGTCGCCCCACTTGACCCGCCGTCGCACCACGAAAGGCCGTTCGCTCACCACGTATTCAGTGCTGGTCATCGTTTTTCTCCCTGGCCTGCCCGGCCTCCTGGTTCAGCATGGCTGCCACGGCCTGGCGCAAGGCGGCCTTGTCCAGCTTGCCGACCTTGGTGACGGGGAAAGCCTCGATGCTCTCGATACGCTCGGGGCACTTGTATTTGGCCAGGCCGCGGCCGGTCAGGAAGGCCGCCAGCTCGGGCACGGTGGGCGCGGCATGGCCCGGCCGCAGGATCACGAACAGGCAGCCCTTTTCGCCGTAGAACGGATCGGGCATGGCCACCAGGCGGGCCTCGGCGATGGCCGGATGCGCGCCGACCTGGGCTTCAACTTCCTCGCAGCCGATCTTCTCGCCGCCGCGATTGATGTTGTCGCGCAGCCGGCCCTCGAACGCGTAGCAGGTCTGGCCGTCCACGACGCGCGCGGTCATCATGTCGCCGCTGCGGTAGAAGCCATCGGACGTGAAGGCGCTGGCATTGGCCTGGGGCGCGTCGAAGAAGCCCGGCAGCGTGGCCGGGCCACGGAAACAGAGTTCGCCGGCTTCGCCTGGCGCGACCGGTTCCTCGGCGCCGGGGCGCAGCAGCCGCAGCTCATCGTCGGGACAGCCGGAGCACCCTTGCGTGTGATGGCGCGCCTGCGCCGGAGCGCTGGCGGGCGAACCCAGCAGCAGCCCTTCGGTGATGCCGAAGAGGTTGGAACAGGGCACGCGCAGATGGGCCTCCAGCCTTTCCGCCGCGCTCATGGTGATGAACAGCCGTAGCGAGCTGAGATCATGGTCGGCCAGGCGGTCGTAGGCCATGATCTGCGGCGCGATGGGGCCGATGGACATGGCGCGGGTGACGCGGTGCCGCTCGATCAGCGTCAGCATGCGCGGCACGTCCACGCGCGGCATCAGCACGGCTGACACGCCCATCGCGACCACGGGAATCAGCACGTATACCTGGGCCGCGTTGTGCAGCAGCGGCAGCGACCAGATGATGCGTTCCTCTTCCTCCATCTGGTAGCCGCGCGCGCAGGCCAGCGCGTGGCCGAGGTACTCGGCATGAAAGCGCGGAATGATCTTGGGCATGCCGGTGGTGCCGCCGGACAGCTGGAAGCTCAGCACGTCCTCGCAGCCGGGGCCTTGCCGCGCCAGCAGGGCCGCGGCCTCGTCCAGCGGCATGGCATCGATCAGCGCCTGCATGGCCGCGTGGGCGCCGGCGTCGCCGCGCGCCACGATCAGGTGCGCCAGCGTGTCGCCGGTGGCCAGCATGGCGCCGGCGAAGGCCACCAGGTCGAAGCTGCCGAAGTCCGCCTGCACGAAGTAGCCGCGCGCCCGCGTCTGCCGGGCCAGCTGGCCGATCTCCAGCTCACGGTGCTGCGGCAGCGTGCAGACGGGCACGATGCCGGCCTTGTAGCAGGCCAGCAGCGCGACCGCCGTGTCCAGCGTCGTGCCCATCTGGAAGATGGCGCGGTCCGACGGGCGCAGGCCCAGCTTCAGCAGCGCCGCGCCCAGCCGTTCGCTGCGCTGGTCCAGCTCCTGGAAGCTCAGGCTGCCTTCGTCGGTGATCAGCGCCGCGCGCTGCGGGCAACGGGCGGCGGTGGCGCGCAGCGCGTCGCCGACCGTGCGGCGTTCCCAGGCGCCGCTGGCGAAATAGCGCCGGGCGCGGTCTTCGGGGTGGTAGGTCACGCCCTCTATGGGGCAGCGTATGTCTCGCATGTCTGTCTCCTCTTGCCGCGGCGCTATCTGGCGGCCGGCGAAATCTGCACGCGGTCGCGGTCGAACACGTCGATGGTGCCGCGCACCCCGCCCGTGAACAGGCCATACCAGACCGCCGGCTTCAGGCCCAGGGTCTTGCGGCGGAACTCCAGCGGGCCGTCGGCGACGATGCAGTCGAATTCGTCCGCCGGCACCACGGCGCAGTCGGGGCGGCGCGCGGCGTCCTCGATCAGCGCGGAGAATTCCTCGACGCGCGGCACGAAGATGCGCACGCCGGATCCGGCCGCTTCGTCCCGCGCGTCCAGCCGGGCCTCCAGCAGCGCGGCCTTGCGCGCCCAGATGTCATCCACCTGCCGCACGCGCCGTCCCTGCGATTCGGCGTCGGCCTCGGCCTGCATGGCCGCCTGCAGGGTCAGCGCCGCGTCGGCCGCGTCGATACCGGCCAGCGGGCGCAGCTTGCGGGTGAATTCGATGAAGTAGCCGTTGGGGTCGCGCACGTAGATCGATTCGATGACTTCGTGCCGGGTCTCCACCGACACGTCCAGTCCGGCATCCTGCAACTTCTGCTTCCAGGCTTTGAGCTCATCCTCGCTCTCGACCTGCCAGGCGGTGTGGGTGGCGTCGGCGACGTGATCCTCGGGCAGCGGCCGCGAGGCCGCCCTTCCGCGCATGGCTTCCGGCTCCTCGGAGCCCAGGTAGTAGAAGAACGCGATGGTGCTGCCGCGTCCGCTGTCGAAGAAGAAGTGCAGGAAATCTGGATGGGTCGCGGGGCCCCAGCCGCGCGCCGAGATGACGTGCACCAGCGGCAGTCCCAGGATGTCGCGGTAGAAATGCACGGTCTCGCGCAGCTTCCAGGTGGGGCGGGCGGTGTGGTCCACGCCATGCAGGCGCAGCGCGGGGGAGGTCGTGGCGGTCATGATCGGTTCCATGGATGTCGGGTTACAGAAAGCGCGCGCGCAGCCACGCCGCCAGCTCGCGCCCCGCCGCGTAGCGGCCGGGCTCCTCGCCCTCGGCCAGCGCGCGGCCGTGGTGGTCTCCGCGAATGCGCAGGTGGGTCTTGTCGGCGGCGGGAATCGCGTCGTGGATGGCGCGCACGTCGGAAGGAAAGCAGGCCTGGTCGCCCGTGTATTCGATGATCAGCGTGGGCTGGACGATGCCCTGGGCCGTGCGCGCCAGGCTGGCGTTGGACGACAGGCCGGACCAGGTGGACAGCCAGCTTTCCGGCGTGCAGAAGCGGGCGAAACCGACCGCGCCGTAGTTCGATGCATAGGGATCCTTGCCCCACAGCGAACCGGGATGGCGATCGGACGGGTCCAGGCTCAGGTCCAGGCAGCGCAGGTCGGCGTCGCTGCGCCAGACCACCATCACGGGCGTGTGCGCGGCCCGGCGGCGCAGTTCGGGCGAGGGCTCCGTCTGCTCCTTGAGCGCGGCGCGCGCCTGCATGCGCTCGGCGATCATCCGCCGCGCCTGCTCGTCCAGGCGCGCCACGCGCTGGCGCTGCGCCTCGCGGTAGCGCTCGACGAAAGCCGGCGCGTAGCGGGCGCGGCCGCCGGGCAGGTAGCCGTTGGCGGGCGCCAGCGGATCCAGTTCAGCAGCGACCGACAGCGCGTCGTTCTCGTCGGCGACGGACGGATCGATGCAGTTCAGCAGCAGCGCGCCCTGGCCGGGATGAGGGCCGATCAGCACCATGCCGTCGACCGTGGGCATGTCCAGCTCGTTGAGCCCGCTGCGCTTGCCGCCGGGCGTGCGGGCGATCCGTTCGGCCGTCGGCAGGCCCGACTGGTGCGCGTAGAAGGCATAGAGCCCGGCGCCGCCCGAATTGCCCAGCAGGACGATGCGCCTGAAACCCAGGCCGCGCAGATGGGTCAGGCCGGCGGCCACGTCCAGCAGGGCGGTTTCGTGCTCCAGCCGCAGGTCGTTGCCGACCGAGCGGGCGCCCTGCGACCAGGCCGCGCAACCCGCCCCGACGATATCGGGAATCAGGTAGTGACAGGCCATGAACTCGCGCGGATGCATCACGCACACCACGGTGTCGGGCCGGGGGCCGGCGGGCAGGTAGAGCGATCCGGAGGTGGCGGCGCCGTCGGCGGTGCGCAGCACGACATTGCGGGTGGAGGCGCCCGGCGGCAGGTCGCGGGGGTTCCAGTCGGTGTTCAGGAAGCCAGCGGTGACGTGGCTGGAAGGACTGCCGGAAGTCATATCCGTCTCCTTGGATAGTCGTTTCGGGGTTCGATTTGTCAGATTAGACAAATATTTGACTTTGATGTCAATCAAAGTCGAAAAACTGACGCTGTGGTCAAATCGGACGGATGTCCGCGTTGCGCGGACCCCGGGAGCGGGGCCGGCCGGCGCGCCCGCTCATGCCACGATCCGCCCGCGCCGGGCGGCCATAGAAAAGGAAAAATGCCACCGTGACAGACGCAAGCACCAAGGGAAGCCTGAAAGGCGAGGCGCTGCGCAGCGCCATCCTCGACGCCGCCGCCACGCTGTTCATCGAGCGCGGCACCGGCGGCACCAGCATGCAGGACATCGCCGAGGCGCTGGGCCTGAGCCGCACCGCCGTCTATTACTACTTCAAGAACAAGGACGCGATCCTGCGCGCGCTGACCGAAGAGGTACTGAACACGGCGCGCAAGCTGGCGGGCGACACGGTGGCGCGCGCCGACCTGGATCCGGTCCAGGCGCTGGGCGCGCTGGTGACCCAGCATGCCGACCTGATCCTGTCGCGACCGGCGGAATTCCGCGTGGCCGACCGTACCGAGGGCGACATGACGCCCAAGCAGCGTGCGGCCCTGCAGGCGGCGCGGCGCAGCCTGCTGGAGAACTTCAGCGTGGTCATTGAAAAGGGCGTGCGCGATGGCCAGTTCCGCATGGTCGATCCGCACATCGCGGCCGTCAGCCTGATCGGCATGTGCAACTGGTCGGCCTGGTGGTACAAGCCGGACGGCCGCCTGAGCCGCGCCGAGGTCGCCGCCATCATGGCGGACATGGCGGTGCGCTCGCTGCTGCGCGACGAGGCGCGCCGCACGCGCAGCCCCGACGTCAGCGAGTCGTTGCGGTTGCTGCGCGAGGACCTGGCGTATCTGGAGAAGCTGGTGCTGCCGGAAGGGAAGGGGCCAGACGTTCGTCGCGGCTAGGCTGGAGCCGGGATTCTCCCGGATTTGGTCTGATTTTTTCCGGCCCGTGCCGGGGACTTCTGCGGATCTCGTAATCCTACGATTTGCCCGACCGAATTCCTCCGCTACGTTGTTGTTCCGCCGTGTACCTGGCGGGGGCAGCGGTAATGGACAGGGGAATTCATGCGGCAGGCTTGGCGCGCATGGAACGTTGGCGCGTGGGCCGTGCTCGGTCTGTGGTCGATAGGCGTTCCGACATGGGCTCAGATACCGGACAACGCGGCGCAGGAACTCCTGCGCCAGCAGGAGCGCGAACGCGCGCTGCGCGAGCAATTGGAAGCGCCGCCGGACGAGCGCCTGCCGAGGCCGGTTCCGGCCTTGCCCGGGCGTCTGCCCCAGCACGAGCAACCCTGCTTTCCCATCGTGCAGATCCGGCTCGACGGCGAGGAGGCGGAACGTTTCCACTGGGCCTTGCGGGAGGGCGATCCGGCCGATGACCGCGCGACCGGCCGCTGCCTGGGCTCGGCCGGCATCAATGTGGTGATGGCCCGCATCCAGAACGCCATCATCGCGCGCGGCTTCGTCACCACGCGGGTCCTGGCCCGGCCGCAGGACCTCAAGACGGGCGCGCTGGTCCTGACGGTCGTGCCGGGCCGCATCCGCGACATCCGTTACGCGCCCGGCACGTCACTGAAAGCCACCGCCTGGAATGCCGTCCCCGCGCGGCGCGGCGAGCTGCTCAACCTGCGCGACATCGAGCAGGCGCTCGAGAATTTCAAGCGCGTCCCCACCGTGGAAGCCGACATCCAGATCGTTCCCGCCGAAGGCGCCGATGCCCGGCCCGGCGACAGCGATCTCGTCATTGCCTGGCGGCAACGTTCCTTTCCGGTACGGATAAGCGCCACGCTGGACGACTCCGGCGGCAAGACCACCGGCAAGCTGCAGGGCGGCATCACGGTCTCGCTCGATGACCTGCTGATGTGGAACGACCTGCTCTACGCCAATTTCAACCATGACGTGTTCAACGGCAACACCCGTGGCACGCGCGGCTATACGGCGCACTACAGCGTGCCATATGGCTACTGGACGCTGGCCGCCACCCTGGGCGGCTACAAGTACCGCCAGACGGTCGCCGGCTTCAGCCAGAACTATGTCTACAGCGGCTCCAGCGACAACGCCGAGCTGCGCCTGTCCCGACTGGTCTATCGCGACGCGAGCCGCAAGACCGGTCTCCATGCCCGATTGTGGATGCGCAAATCGGGCAACTACATCGACGACACCGAAATCGAGGTCCAGCGCCGCCGCACGGGCGGCTGGGAACTGGGCCTGAATCATCGGGAGTACCTGGGCGCGAGCACGCTGGACATGAACCTTGCCTATCGTCGCGGCACCGGCGCCTTTCGCGCGATGCCGGCGCCGGAGGAGGACTTCGGCGAAGGCACGTCGCGGATGCAGGTCATCACGGCCGATGCCCAATGGCTGATTCCGTTCCCGCTTGGCGCGCAGCGCGCCCGCTATATCGGCAGCTGGCGCGCCCAGTGGAACCGCACGCCGCTCGCGCCGCAGGATCGGTTCTCCATCGGCGGACGCTACACCGTGCGCGGCTTCGACGGCGAACTGACACTGATGGGCGAGCGCGGCTGGGTGTTGCGCAATGAAATCGGACTGCCGGTGGGCGCGGGCCAGGAACTCTACGCGGGGGCCGACTATGGCCATGTGGCCGGCCCGTCCACGCGCTGGCTCCAGGGGCGCAACCTGGCCGGCGCGGTCATCGGCGTGCGCGGCGGCGCCAAGGGCTTCCAGTGGGATCTCTTCGCCGGCGCGCCGTTGGCCAGGCCCAAGGGCTTCCAGACCGCCGCCGTGACCACCGGCTTCAACCTGAGCTGGTCCTACTGAACGCCGCGGCCTATGCCCAAGCAAGGAAAGTGACGCCATGAACAAGCACCTTTACCGCATCGTTTTCAACCGGGCGCTGGGCCTGTTCCAGGTTGTCGCGGAAATCGCGCGGCGCGATGGACCGGGCGCCGGCGCCGGCAGCACCGCTGCCGGCAGCCGCTTTCTTGCCACGCTCAAGCCCTTGCGCCTTGCCCTGGCGCTTGCGCTCGGCCAGGCCATCATCGTCCCGTTCGCCCACGCCCAGGTCGTGGCCGATCCCGGCGCGCCCGGCAACCAACGCCCGACCGTATTGCAAGCGCCCAACGGCGTACCGCTGGTGAACATCCAGACCCCCAGCGCCGCCGGCGTGTCGCGCAATGCCTACAGGCAGTTCGACGTCGACCAGCAAGGCGCCATCCTGAACAACTCGCGCGCCAACACGCAGACCGAACTGGGCGGATGGGTGCAGGGCAATCCGTGGCTGGCGCGCGGCGCCGCCCGCGTCATTCTCAACGAGGTGAATTCCAGCAATCCCAGCCAGTTGCGCGGCTATGTCGAAGTGGCGGGCAACCGCGCGCAGCTCGTCATCGCCAATCCGGCGGGCATTTCCTGCGATGGCTGCGGCTTCATCAATGCCGACCGCGCCACCGTCACCACTGGCCGGCCCATCATCAATGGCGGCTCGCTGGAGGGCTACCGGGTGCAGGGCGGCGCCATCCAGGTCCAGGGCAAGGGCATGGACGCCCGGGGCGCGAATTACACCGACCTGATCGCCCGCTCGGTGGAGGTGAACGCCGGCATCTGGGCGCGGCAACTGCAAGTCACGGCCGGCGGCAACGAGGTCAGCGTCGACCACGCCCGGGTGCAAAAGACCGCCGCCAGCGGCGACGCGCCGGCCTTCGCGCTGGATGTGGGCGCGCTGGGCGGCATGTACAGCCAGAAGATCGTGCTGGTCGGCACCGAGCACGGCGTGGGCATGCGCAACGCCGGCGCCATCGGCGCGCAGGCCGGCCAGCTGGTCGTCACGGTCGATGGCCGCCTGGAAAACAGCGGCACGATGCAGGCCGGGACGGATACCCGGATCGACGCCAGCGGCGGTCTCGCCAATGCCGGCACCCTCAGCGCCGGTCGCGAACTGGCCGTGAACACGCCGCGGGATATCGACAACCGCCAGGGCACGCTCAATGCCCGCCGCATCAGCGTCGATGCGCGGTCGCTGCGCAACCGGGACGGCACCATCGAACAGACCGGTCTCCAGGACCTGGTCCTGCGCGCCGCCCAGACCAGCAACCGCGACGGCGGCCGTATCGGACTCTTGGCAGCCGACGCCGGCACGCCCGCGGACAAGGAAACCTCCCCGGGCGGCAGCGCAGGCGGCGCGGGCGGCGCAACGGCAGGAAGCAGCGGTGGACAGGGTGAAGGGAACGTCGGCGGCGGCCAGACTGGCGTCGACGCCGCGCCGCTGGCAAATGGCGTGCTCAACATCAGCGCCACGCTCGACAATGACGGCGGTCGCATCCTCGCCAGCGGTCAGATCGACCTGCGCGCGCAAGCGGGCCTGGACAACGACGGCGGACACCTGGGCGTGAACCGGCTCGACGTCAGCGGCGGCGATCTGAATAATCGCCGGGGTGAACTCCGGATCGGGGGCGATGCCCGTCTCCAGGTCGGGCAACTGCGCAACGACGCCGGTCAGTTGCTGGCGGCTGGCGCGTTCGACCTGCGCGCGCAAGACGTCTCCAACCGGGGCGGCACGGTCCTGCACAGCGGCACAACCGACACCGGGCTGGCGGTCCTGGGCAAGCTCGACAACAGCGGCGGCGCGCTGGCCAGCAATGCGCAGCGTCTGACCATCGACGCCGGCCGGTTGGTCAATGAAGACGGCAAGATCACCCATGCCGGCACCGGCGGCCTGATGCTCAATGCCGGTCGCGTCGATGGCGCGCGCGGCGAGACGGTCACGGCGGGCGCGGCGACATTGCGCCTGGGCGTGGTCGACCATCGCCAGGCAGCCCTCAGCGCCAGCCAGATCGACCTGGCCGCGCAGTCCTTCGACAATCGCGGCGGCAAGCTCATCGCCACGGGAGCGGATGCCAGCCGCATCGCCGCCGCCGAGATTCTCGACAATGGCGACGGCGGGGTCATCGCCGGCAATGGCGACCTGGCCCTGCGCGCCGGCACGCTCGCCAACACACGCGGCCAGATCCTGCACGCCGGCGACGGCCGGCTGGACATCGCCGCGCGGACCCTGCTGGGTGCGCAAGGCACGATCACCAGCAATGGCGGGCTGGCGCTGACGGGCGAGACCACGGACTTGACCGGCGCCGCCACACAGGCGCAAGCCATCCGGATCGATACCGGCACGCTGACCAACGTTGGCGGCAAGCTCGCCGCCAGCGGTAACGCCCCGCTGGAACTGACGACGCGCGGCGCGCTGGACAATCAGGGTGGCGTCATCGCCAGCAATGGCGCGCTGAACCTGTCGGCGCGATCCCTGGGCAATCGGGACGGCACGATCCAGTCCGCCGGGCTGGACGCGACCCGCGTCACGGTCCGGCAGGTCATGGACAATGTCGGCGGCACCCTGCTCGCGGCTGGCAGGACCGTGGTCAATGCGGGTGAGCTGGACAACCGAGGCGGCAAGGTGCTGGCGTCCGGCGACGCCGGCCTGTCGCTGGCTGTGGCGGGTCATCTCGATAACCAGGCCAGCGGCCTCATTGCCAGCAGCGGCAGCGCACAAGTCACCGCCGCCACGCTGGACAATCGCGGCGGCGTCATCAACGCCACCGGCCCGCTGCAAACCTCCGTCCAGCAGGAGCTGGACAACCGTGGCGGCAAAGTGGTCAGCGCCGCCGCTCTCGGCATCCTGGCGAAAACACTGGACAATCGCGCCGCTGGCATCGTGGTCTCCACCACTGGCGCCCTCACGGTGGACACCCGTGGCCGCACCGAGAATCGCGGCGGCACGTTGCAAGGCGGCGATGTCGTCCTCGCCAATGCCGGGTTGGACAATACGCAGGGCACCGTACTGGGCGCGTCCGTGACGGTCGACACCCGTCAGGCCGCGCTCGACAACACCGGCGGCACCCTCGCCAGCACGCGTGGCGACGTGACCATAGCTAGCGGCGCGCTGACCAACACCGGCGGCCTGCTTCAGTCCGCGCAAGCCATGCGCGTGGATACCCACGGCCAGGCGCTGATCAATACCGACGCTGGCAGCGCCGGCGGCATCCTGAGCGGCGCCGCGCTGGCGTTGACCAGCGGCGACCTGGATAACTGGGGTGGCTTGATTCAAGGCCAGGGCGATGTCAACGCGCGCAGTGGCAGCATCGACAACACATCCGGTCAGCTGGGCGGTAACGCGAATGTCGCTATCAACGCCGCGGCGCTCGGCAACGGTGGCGGCAAGATCCAGGCAGGCAAGGACCTGAGCGCCACGCTCGCCGCCATGGCGGACAATACCAGCGGTCTGATGGTCGCGGGTGGCGATCTGACGGTCAGCGCCGCACAGATACGCAATCGCGACACACAAAGCGCGGACGACAGCAAGCCGCTCGGCTTGCAGGGCAACAGCGTCGTCCTGACGGCCGATCACACTGACAATACTGGCGGTCTCGTCGCCGCTGATCAGCGCATCAGCATCCAGGGCAAGGGTAGCGTGCTGGAGAACACGCGCGGCAGCCTGTCATCAGGCGGCGCTATTGTGGTCGACGTCGGGCAACTGCTCAATCACGCGGGTACGCTGCTTGCCGGCCGCGCCTTGGACATCGCGGCGGACACCGTGAGCGGCAACGGCAGCCTGTTGTCCAAGGGCGATCTCACGCTCGCCTTGCGGCAGGGCCAGGCCAATGACCAGACCATCACGGCCAATGGCCGCGCGCGCATCAGCGCGGCGGGCACATGGACCAACCGGAGCGTGGTGCGCGCGAACGATCTGGACGTGCGCGGCACCCACATCGACAACAGCGTGACCGGCGAGATGAGCGGCGCGCGCAGCGCCCGCATCGTCGCGGATGGCACGCTGACCAATCGTGGCCTGATCGACGGCGGCCAGGCCCGCATCGAGGCCGCCACCGTCGACAACCTGGGCAGTGGCCGCATCTATGGCGACCGCCTGGCAATCCAGGCCGACACCCTGCGCAACCGCGAGGAAGGCGACAAGGCCGCCGTCATCGCCGCGCGCCAGCGGCTGGATATCGGCGCCAGCGTCATCAACAATCGTGAAAAGGCGCTGATATTCAGCGCGGGTGGCGGCGGCGATGCGCTGAACATCGGCGGCGCGCTGGATGCCGATAGCGCGGCGACCGGCCGCGCCAATCTCGTCCTCAATGAAAGCGCCACCATCGAATCGCTGGGCAGCATGATGCTGGAGACGGACCGCCTGCTCAATGCCAATCTGCATTTCCGCACGGAAGTGGTCCAGGTCGGCGGGCCGGTCAAGTACCTGTACATCCAGCCCGAGGGCGATCGCGACAAGACTCTCGTCGATGAATATCGCTGGGAGCGCTGGAGCAAGGCGGGCAGGTACCGCCACAAGGAGACCGGCCGGGAGATACGCAACTGGACGCAGTACGACGTGACGCAGACCGAGTACCGCACGCAAGTCGCCGAGAGCGCTCCCGCGCTGATCCGCGCGGGCGGCAACCTCACGCTGCGCGGCAATGAACTGATCAACGACAAGAGCCAGATCATCGTAGGTGGCGTCTTGCTGGGCGATGTGGGCCGACTCGACAACGTCGCCGCCCTGGGCGAACACATCGTCCGGCAGATCGGCACCAGCCAATTCACGCGTTCACGCTGGCGCGGAGGCACGAGGTGGTATTTCGACCGGAAATGGGATCGCAAGATCGCCTACACCCCCGCCGACACGGTGCAGACGATCACGCTGGATGTCTCCAAGGTGGTGCAGAACGCCGTCGCCGGCGGCAGCGGCCATGTCATTGACGGCCGGCAGGCCGGGCAGGTGGGCGGCGCGATCGAGGCCAGCGCCGGCGCGACGGGAGAAACCCTCCGCAGGTCCATCACCGAGGTGCAGGCGACCGTCTCCGATCCGCGCGGCCCGGGCCGTGGCGACGTCAACACCGCGAGCAGCGCCAGCGGCAATGCGCCGATCCGCGTCCGCACCGTCCAGGTGGACACCGATGCCCCCGCCGCCAGCCTGTTCCGCAGCAGTCCGGGCGCGGGCGGTTACCTGGTCGAGACCGATCCGCGCTTCGCCAACTACCGCAACTGGCTCAGCTCCGACTACATGCTGTCCCAGCTGGGCTACGACCCGACCACCGTGCACAAGCGCCTGGGCGACGGATTCTACGAACAGAAGCTGGTGCGCGACCAGATCGGCCAGCTCACCGGCCGCCGTTTCCTGGACGGCTACGCCGACGACGAAGCGCAGTACCGCGCGCTGCTGAACGCGGGCAGCACCTACGCTCAGGCCTGGAACCTGCGCCCCGGCGTGGCGCTGACCGCCGCGCAGATGGCGCAGCTGACCAGCGATATCGTCTGGCTGGTGGAACGGGAAGTGACGCTGGCCGACGGCACGGTCACGCGCGCCCTGGTGCCGCAGGTCTATGTGCGGGTGAAGGCGGGCGACATCGACGGCAATGGAACCCTGTTGGCCGCCAAGGCCATCGACCTCAAGCTCAAGGGCGACCTGGTCAACGCCGGCACCATCGCGGGGCGCACAGCGGTCAGGCTGACCGGCGAGAACCTGCGCAACCTGGGCGGACGCATCAGCGGCGATGCCGTGGCGCTCACGGCCCGCAACGATCTGGACAACATCGGCGGCACGCTCGACGCGGGCTCGACGCTGCTGCTCAATGCCGGGCGCGATCTCAACATCCTCAGCACCACGCGCGGCGACGCCAGGCGGGCAGGCGCGAGCGATTTCAGCCGCACCAACATCGACCGCGTGGCGGGCCTGTACGTCAGCAACCCGAACGGCATCCTGCTGGCCTCGGCGGGCCGTGACGCCACGCTGATGGCGGCGCAACTGATCAACAGCGGCAAGGACAGCCAGACCGCCATCGTCGCGGGCCGCGACCTGACGCTGGGCACGGTCAAGATCGCCGCGCAGGAGAACAACGTCCGCAATGCCAGCAACTATCTCAAGCAAGGCTATGAGCGCGATGTGGGCAGCGCCATCACGACGACCGGCGAGGTTCGCCTGCAGGCTGGCCGCGACCTGAACGCCGTTGCCGCCAATGTCACCAGCGAGCAGGGGGCGGTGATCGCGGTGGCCCAAGGCGATGTGAACATCCAGGCGGGCGTCGCGGACAGCAACTGGAGCGAAGGCCGCCAGCACAGCTCGCGCAGCCTGCTGGGCTCCAAGACCAAGACCACCCGCGCCAGCCTGGAGGAAACGCAGGCCGTGTCCAGCACCTTCAGCGGCAACACCGTCGCGGTGCAGGGCCGGAACGTGACTGTCACCGGCAGCAACGTGGTGTCCGACGCGGGCACGACGATCGTCGCCCGCAACGACCTGACGATCCAGGGGGCCACCGAGACCGCCAGCCAGAGCCAGTTCAAGGAGACCAGGACCAGCGGTTTCCTCTACAACGGCGGCGTCGCCTTCACCCTCGGCAGCCAGATGCAGAGCGTGGATCGCAAGGACGTCAGCACGCGCACCGCCGCGTCCACCGTGGGCGCCACGACGGGCGATGTCACGCTGGTGGCGGGCAATCAGTATCAACAGATCGGCAGCAAGGTCCTGGCGCCGCAGGGCGACATCGACATCCACGCCCAGCGTGTCGATATCGTCGAGGCGCGGGAAACCGGCAAGAGCGTTGAACAGAACCGGTTCCGCCAGTCCGGCCTGACCGTGGCGCTGACTTCGCCAATTCTCTCTGCGCTGCAGACCGGCCAGCAGATGGCGAGCGCGGCCAGCCAGACGTCCGATGGGCGCATGCAGGCGCTGGCCGGCGCCGCCACGGGACTGGCGGCCAAGAACGCCTACGATGCGGTGCAGGCCGACCCCAAGGCCGCGGGCGGCGTCAATATCTCGATCACGGTGGGCGCCAGCAAGAGCGACAGCAAGTCCACGACCACCTACGACACCGCCGCCGGCTCGACCGTGGCCGCGGGCGGCGACGTGCGCATCAGCGCGACCGGCGCCGGACGGGATTCAGACCTGACGGTGCGCGGCAGCAACATCAGCGCGGGCGGCAACGCCGTGCTCAAGGCCGACGGCGACATCAATCTGCTGGCGGCCAGGAACACGCAGGAGACCGACCGCAAGAGCAGCAGCGCCAGCGCGGGGGTGGGCGTGGCGATCTCCCTGGGCTCGAATGGCGCGGCATTCGGGGTGACCGCCAATGCCAGTGGAGGCCGGGGCAAGGGCGAAGGCAAGGACGTGACCTGGACCAACACGCAGGTCAGCGCGGGCGAGGGCCTGACGCTGGTCTCGGGCGGCGACACCACGCTGCGCGGCGCGGTTGCCAGTGGCAGGCAGGTGGTGGCCGACGTGGGCGGCAATCTTGCCATCGAAAGCCTGCAAGACACGAGCACGTTCAAGAGCAAGGACCAGAGCATCGGCGGCAGCGTGACGGTGGGCGCGGGCTTTGCGGCCAGCGGCAGCTATGCCAGCACCAAGGTGGATGGTGATTTCGCCAGCGTTGTCGAGCAGTCCCGCATCGCGGCCGGCGACGGCGGCTTTCAAGTCAAGGTGGGGGGCAATACCGATCTCAAGGGCGCGGCGATCACTTCAGCCGAGTCCGCCGTAATGAATGGCCGGAATACCCTCGAGACTGGCAGCCTGACCGCCAGTGATATCGAGAACTACAGCAAGTACAAGGCGACGGGCGTCAGCCTGTCGGGCGGATTCAGCGTCGCCGGAGGGGGTGACAAGAAGTCGGACGGCAAGACCGAAGGCGACCGAGGCGCCAAGGAGCCGGATAAGGTCGCCGCCACCAACGTCGTGGGCAAGGGCAGCACATGGTCCGTGCAGAACTTCGGCAACAGCGCCAGCGCGGGCGCGCCGGGCATGAGCGTGCGCAAGGGCAGCGAAAGCAGCCTGACCCAGAGCGACATCAGCGGCGCCGCCGTGACGATCACCGATATGAATGCGCAAAGGGAGCGCACCGGCAAGACCGCCGACCAGGTGCTGGCGATGCTGGATCGAAGCATCCTGACGGGCGATGGGTCTGGCGGGCTGACCAAGAAATGGGATGGTGAGCAACTGCGCCGACAGGTCCAGGCGGAAGCCGAAATCGTCGCGGCGTTCAGTCAGCAGGCGGGACAGGCAATCCAGAGCTACACGGAGAAAAAGCGCGCGGAGCTTCGAGAGCAGATCAAGGCCACGGACGATCCTGACAAGATCCGGGGGCTTCAGACGCAGATCAATGAGCTCAATACGCAGGAGCGCTTGCTGAACGTGGCTGTGGGTGCGTTGGGCGGATCGGGCGGAGTCGCGGCGCTGCAGGCGGGGCTGTCGGAAGCGGCGGATCGCATGCGACAGTACACGATTGAGGATTCGAAGAAATTTCCTGGTATCCGCGACGAGGACACGATCTGGGATAACCAGAGTGGTAGAAGCTCTGGAATTCGTGGCGATGAATTCAAGACGGCGGGCACGAGGGTGGTTTTGGATGCCGTGTGTGGCACGATGAATGAGCGGTGCAAGACAGAAAAAGACGCCGGAGGTCAAGATGTTTTGGATGAAAAGGGTATTCCGAAGCTTATGACGGATGAGGCGGGAAATATTGAGTTTGATAGAGTCAAGGCAAGAATGACTCTAGCTCAATTTAAAGAGACTGCGGACGGTAAGAGGGCAGCAGGATTAACAGGAGGTAATCAGGGTGGTCCTGGAACACTTGCCGGTAGACCATATTCGCCAGGTGGGTTTCTTGATTTCTTACATGAAGCCTTTGGCGGGACACATGATTTTATCGGTGGCACCCTGAGTGGGTACTATGACGAGCAGGGCAATGCTAGGCGTGGTCTCACCCCTATGCAGGAACGGTTGTATGGGGTTTGGAGTGGAATTGCTCTTGTGCCCTCGACGCCATTTGCTTTGTCAGAAGCATTGCCGCCACAAGCGTGGAAGGCTCTGGATATCTTGCTGAGGATGAGCCGATGAGAGCGATGCTAAGACTTACTATTGCGTCCTTTCTTGTGCTGCTGGCAACTGGCTGCTATATCACTAGAAAGGGAGAGATATGTAGTATCACTATGCCGCAAATATACTGCGACCGAGAGGCATATGACCGGCTAACTAAACCAGGTACGGCGATGCAGGAGTGGTCGCTAGGTGACCGGTCTGAGGATGTTCGAGTTAAGGATTGGATGGAATGTGGCGGAACTTCAAGTGGGCGTTATGGTCTGGTAGCACTTCCAAATGGGAAGAGACGGACTGGAGAGCAAATACGGCAAGAGTCAGACGCTCTATTCAAGGAAATTCAGCGCTGTATGCTGAAGAAAAATTACCAATTTATCGGGGAATGTTATGACAACGATGTCTCCCGCTCATTGCCGGCCTGCGGCGCTCCATGATCATCCACTCGGCAATCAGACTCGGTATTGCGATCGGAGTCCTGCTGCTGGTGGCTGGCTGCTACATCACCAGAAAGGGAGAGATTTGTAGCATTACCATGCCGCAAGCCTATTGCGACCGAGATCTGTACAACAGTGTGACCAAACCCGGAACGACCATAGAGAAGTGGTCGCTTATCGGTCGAACAACAGAGGCCCGACTTAAAGATTGGATGGAATGCGGCGGAACTTCGGGAGGACGTTATGGTATTGAGGTGTTTCCAAATGGAGAAAGTCGTACTTCGAAAGAAATTCAAAGGGATTCAGATGATTTGTCTCGCCAGACTCAGCGTTGCATGTTGAAGAAAAACTACCAATACATAGGCGAGTGCTATGACAACAAAATATCCCGCTCATTACCAGCCTGCGGTGCGCCTTGATTCTTCCTGGTCATGAAGTTCAGTGACATTGTGCTTGTTCGGTAATCCCCTATATGTACTGAGATGCTATTTTCCTGACGCCGGTCGTGCGGTGCTGGTTTCCCTCCAGTTGCAAGAACAATTCGAACGGTTGCTGATCGGGCCTGCCGAAGTATTCCCTGCCGTTGTCCGAGAGCAAAGTTTCGATGCGCAGGCCTTGCTGCTCGCCCTGCGGCAAGCTGGCCATGGCAGTCCTGGGCGGGTTGCAGCTAACCCTCGCCCACGCCCTGAACGAACCGACGAAGAACGCGTCGACGGCCGCCAGCGCGCTCGTGTGTTGCCCCTCTATTTGACGTGCGCGAAGCCCTCCGCGCCATGCCGCTCACGCTTGTGCGGACGTGACTTGCGGAATTTCATACACCAGCTTGGCGTACAGATCGTTCAGGTACCGCATGCGCCGCGTTTCTGAAAAACCCAAGCCCAGATAGAACCTTGCCAGGTTGGGCTTGCCTACATCGGCCAGCAGGCCGACCTTGTGCAAGCCTACAGCTCCAGCCTCCCTGATGACGGCGCGCACCAACTGCTTGGCGATACCGCCGCCCCGGTGGTCGGGATCGACCGCCAGCGAGTCAATGTAGATTTCGTCGTCGTCGGACTCTCGCGCAAGCTCGCCTACCTGGCCGTCCGGCGGCGCGTAGCGGTTTTCATCCGCTCCCTTGAAGTAAAGGATGCAGCCGACAACCTGGCCGTTCTTGCGCGCGACCATCACATTCTCGACGTTGAAGTACACGTCGGCGCGCGAGAAGTCTCGTTCGTAGTGGAGCAAGGCTTCGGGCAGGCTCGCCTGCCCCGAGATTTCCAGGATGGCATCTTCGTCAGCCAGGGCGATAAGGCGCACGGCCGCCTTGGCGTCGGTGACTTGTGCCTTTTCGATCTTCAGTTCCGTCATCATGGAAAAGCCGCATATCTGGTGTACTGAGATGATACCCAGCCGTCGCCAGTCCCAAGCCGGTGTTTGCTTAAGCAGCCTCGGTGAACACGTCCTCTGGATGGTGATCCATCCGGATGCCGCGACTCTTCATCTGCCCATGACGCTGCTTTCCTCAAAATCTTATATGCGCGAGCGCGCATGAATTCCGCCGGCCTGATTATCGCGAATACCACTTTCGTGCATTTTCGATCGATTGATTGCCAAGGCACTTGATCCGCGGATCACGCTCATTCCTAGTTCCCTCAGACATTTTCCAGTCATCGCAAACCTCACCGGTTACTTCGTCTGATTTGCCTTGCGGAAGCCCGCAAGCAGCGTCACAAGCGAAGACGGAATCGGTAGCATCTCCCCGTGCCCATTGCCTCGCAATCCAGATGCTCGTCACTTCATCGGCGTGCTGGTGATGCGAAGGCGGGTGCGGCGCGGACAAGAGGCATGAATAGAAAAGGGGGGAATAAAAACTCAACATTGCATGCGCTAGCAGGGATCCGTGAGCGGCCATGTCCTGGCTGTCGGAAGTTTTCGCTCATCGCGGGCGTGGCGCGCCTTGATCCGCGTCTTTGACGTCCAGATGAAAAAGCAGCATTAAGCCCGGTGTATTCAAAAAAAGGATCTGATAATGAAATTTCTATTGTCTGCATTGACTGTTCTACTGACTTCGACAAGCGCCCTCGCCGCGGGCTATGACTGGTCCGGCGCCTATCTCGGCGGGCAGATGGGCTACGCCTCGGGCACGTCCCGCTACAGCAGCGATATCGATGAGCAGCTCAAGTTCAGCCCGGATGGATTCCTGGGCGGCATCTACGGCGGCTACAACCACCAGTTCAGCAACAACATGGTGCTGGGCCTGGATGCGGATTTCAGCCTTGCGAATATCAAGAACAATGGCAAGTACTACGACGGTGGCACCCGCGATCCCGAAGTGGGAACGTCGATCAAGATGCGCTGGAATGGCGCGGCCCGGATCCGTGCAGGCTATGCCGTCGATCGGTTCCTGCCGTACGTCGCGGCGGGTCTTTCCTATGGGAAATACAAGCTGTCGGTCTGGGATGAGGAAGGCAGCATGCTGGATGTATCGAAGACGCGCACGGGCTGGACCATCGGCGCGGGCCTGGACTACGCCGTGACCGACAACCTGATCGCGCGCGTCGAATATCGCTATTCCGATTTCGGCAAGGCCAAGATTTTCAGCGACGTGTCCGATTCCCTCAGCTTCAAGACGCACGACGTGCGTCTGGGTATCGCCTACAAGTTCTGAGGCGCGCCGACTGCATCAGACAGCCGGGTCGAGCGGCGCGGGCAGGGCCATTGCAGCGGGCTCTGCCCGCGTTCTTTTTTCCAGGGTTTTCCGGCTTGTCCAGGGCCTTGCCTCAGGCCGGCCCGATCACCTGCCAGGCTTAGAACAGCCGACCCTCGGCCGAATTCGCCTGCGCCAGCCCCGTCAGCAGTTTCTTCACCGGCGCCGGCAGCGCGGTGGCTGCCAGTTCATCGGCCGGCACCCAGCGCGACGGCGGGCCGCCTTCGCGCAGCGCGGCCGAGCGCACTTCCACCCACCACGGCCGGATATGCAGCCGGTAGTGCGTGAAGGTATGCGAGAACGCGGCCAGCGCGCTGTGACGCTCCGGTTCCAGGCCCAGTGCCCGGGACGCCGCGCCGGGATCGCCGGCCGCGTCGAATTCGGGCAGGCTCCACAGCCCGCCCCAGATGCCAGGCTCGGGTCGCTGCTGCAACAGGTAGGCGCCATTCCATTGCAGCACCAGCATTGCGGTTTCGCGTTCGGGCACCGCCTTGCGCGCCTTGGGCGTGGGCAGCTCGGCCTGGCGGCCTTCGCGCCTGGCCATGCAGGTATCGGCCACCGGGCACTTGTCACAGGCCGGCTTGCCGCGCGTACAGAGCGTGGCGCCCAGGTCCATCAGGCCCTGGGTATAGGCGGCCATGTCCAGGTCCGGCGCCACTTCGACCTGCGTGTCGGCCAGTGCCCACAGGCGCTGTTCGACCTCGCGCTTGGACGGATCGCCGGCGATGCCGAAGTGGCGCGTGAACACGCGCTTGACGTTGCCGTCCAGGATTGGTGAACGCTCGCCGTAGGCGAAGGCGGCGATGGCGGCCGCCGTGGAGCGGCCGATGCCCGGCAGGGTGGCGATGGCTTCGGCCGTGGGTGGGAAGCGGCCCTGCCAGTCGCGCGCGATCTCCTGCGCGCAGCGGTGCAGGTTGCGGGCGCGCGCGTAGTAGCCCAGGCCGGCCCAGTACGGCATCATGTCTTCCTGAGTGGCGGCGGCCAGCGCGGCCACGTCGGGAAAGCGGGCCAGGAAGCGTTCGTAGTACGGGATCACGGTGGCGACCTGGGTCTGCTGCAGCATGATCTCCGACAGCCAGATGCGGTACGGATCGCGAGTGTTCTGCCAGGGGAGATCGTGGCGGCCGTGCAGGCGCTGCCAGGCGACGATGCGGGGAGAAAATTCCATCGTGAAAGTATAAGGCCCACCCCGAAGCGCCTGCGGCGCTTCCCCTCAAGGGGCGCCGTGGCGGACCGGCGGAGCCGGATCCGCGCGGCCGCGTTTGTGCGGCGTCAGGGGCTGGCGCGGCGACGGCTCGTGTGTCCGGCGTGGCTGTTTGCCTTGGCTGTCGAGGCGGCATTCCGGGTTCATGGGACGCGCGATGCAGGCGTGCGGCGGCGCGCGCTTGAATGCATAATGGCCGCAGGCGTCCAGGACGCCTTCCTGTTTGCCAAAGGAGGAAGCCGGAGCGCGGCAACTTCAGGCGCGGCGGCGGGTTTGTGCTGTGGATTTATGTATTGCGATTGCAGGTCGAGTGACACTCACTGGAGCGATGTACATGAATGCGCCTCTTTCGCCGGCCGTGCTGGCGGCCCTCGAATCCGTCCAGCTGGACGACAGGTACACCCTTGAAACCGGCCGCGCCTGGATGAGCGGCATCCATGCGCTGGTGCGCCTGCCGATGATGCAGCGCCTGCGCGACTCGCGGGCCGGGCTCAACACCGCCGGTTTCGTGTCGGGCTACCGGGGGTCGCCGCTGGGCGGCGTGGACCAGAACATGTGGAAGGCTGCCAAGTACCTGAAGGCGCACCACGTCGAGTTCCAGCCCGGCATCAACGAGGACCTGGCCGCCACCGCGGTCTGGGGCACGCAGCAAGTCAACCTGTTTCCCGGTGCGCGTTACGACGGCGTGTTCGGCATGTGGTACGGCAAGGGGCCGGGCGTGGACCGCTGCGGCGACGTGTTCAAGCACGCCAACGCCGCCGGCACCTCGCCGCATGGCGGCGTGCTGGTGGTGGCGGGCGACGATCATCCGGCCAAGTCCTCCACGTTGCCGCACCAGAGCGATCACATCCTGAAGGCCTGCATGATTCCGGCGCTGTTTCCGGCCAGCGTGCAGGAAGTGCTGGACTACGGCCTGCATGGCTGGGCCATGAGCCGCTACGCGGGCGTCTGGGTGGGCATGAAGTGCATCACCGACATCGTCGAGGTGTCCGCCTCGGTCGACGTGGATGTCGAGCGCGTCAAGATCCTGCTGCCCGAGGATTTCCAGCTGCCGCCCGATGGCCTGAACATCCGTATTCCCGACACGCCGCTGCAACAGGAAGCGCGGCTGCTGGATTACAAGCTGTACGCCGCGCTGGCCTATGCGCGCGCCAACCAGCTCAACCGCGAGCCCTGGCACGTGCCCGCCAGCGAGGCGCGCTTCGGCATCATGACGTCGGGCAAGGCCTATCTGGACACCTGTCAGGCGCTGGCGGACCTGGGCCTGTCGCCCGAGGTCTGCCGGCGTATCGGCCTGCGGCTGTTCAAGGTGGGCATGGTGTGGCCGCTGGAATCCACCGGCACGCAGCGCTTCGCCGACGGGCTGGACGAGATCCTGGTGGTGGAGGAAAAGCGCCAGGTGCTGGAATACCAGCTCAAGGAAGAGCTGTTCGGCTGGATCGGCAGCGGCAAGAAGATCCCGCGCGTGGTCGGCAAGTTCGACGACAAGGACGGCGGCGAGTGGGCGGTGCCGCAGGGCAACTGGCTGCTGCCCGCGCACTACGAGTTCTCGCCCGCCATGGTGGCCAAGGCCATCGCCTCGCGGCTGCTGCGCTTCGAGCTGCCCGAGGACGTGCGCGCCGGCATCCAGGCGCGGCTGGACGCCATCGCCGCGCGCGAACGGGCGCTGGCCCGCCCGCGCGTGGTCGAGGAGCGCAAGCCCTGGTTCTGCTCGGGCTGTCCGCACAATACCTCCACCCGAGTGCCCGAGGGTTCGCGCGGCATGGCCGGCATCGGCTGCCACTACATGGTGACCTGGATGGGCCGCAATACCCAGGCCTACACCCAGATGGGCGGCGAGGGCGTGCCGTGGATAGGTCAGGCGCCCTTCACCGACGAGAAGCATGTGTTCGCCAACCTGGGCGACGGCACCTACTTCCATTCCGGGCTGCTGGCGATCCGCGCGGCGGTCGCGGCCAAGGCGCCGATCACCTACAAGATCCTGTTCAACGACGCGGTGGCCATGACCGGCGGGCAGCCGGTGGACGGCCCCATCAGCGTGCCCATGATCAGCCGCCAGGTCGCGGCCGAGGGCATCGACAAGATCGTGGTGGTGACGGACGAGCCGGACAAGTATCGCGGCATGGCCGGCATGGCGCCGGGCGTGCCGGTGCATCACCGCGACGAACTCGACGCGGTGATGCGCGAACTGCGCGACCACGCCGGCGTGTCGGTGCTGATCTATGACCAGACCTGCGCCACCGAGAAGCGCCGGCGCCGCAAGCGCGGCGCCTATCCCGACCCGGCGCGGCGCGTGCTCATCAACGAGCGCGTGTGCGAGGGCTGCGGCGATTGTTCGGAGCAATCCCATTGCCTGTCGGTCGAGCCGCTGGAGACCGAGTTCGGCCGCAAGCGCGCCATCAACCAGTCCAGCTGCAACAAGGATTTCTCCTGTCTGAAGGGCTTCTGCCCCAGCTTCGTGACGGTGGAAGGCGGCAAGCTGCGCAAGCCGCAGCCGCTGGCGCCGGAAGGCGCGATCGACGACGCGCTGCCGGCGCCGGCGGTGCCCGGTCTTGCGCGCCCTTATGGCGTATTCATCGCCGGCGTGGGCGGCACCGGCGTGGTCACCATCGGCCAGCTGCTGGGCATGGCCGCGCATATCGAGGGCAGGGGCTGTTCGGTGCTGGACATGGCGGGCCTGGCGCAGAAGGGCGGCGCCGTGTATTCGCACGTGGTGCTGGCCGCCGCGCCGGATCAGCTGATGAACACGCGCGTGGCGATGGGCGAGGCGGACCTAGTGCTGGCCGGCGACCTGGTGGTGGCCACCAGCGCCGACGCCATGGCGCGTCTGTCGCCGGGACGCACGCGCGTGCTGCTCAACAGCGACACCGCGCCGACCGCCGCCTTCGTCAAGAATCCCGACTGGACCCTGCCCGGCGCGGCGCTGGCCTCGGAGCTGGAAGGCGTGTGTGGCAAGGAGCACGTGGACACGGTGGATGCGGCCGCGCTGGCGGTGGCGCTGCTGGGCGATGCCATCTACGCCAACCCGTTGATGATGGGCTATGCCTACCAGAAGGGCTGGCTGCCGCTGTCGCGCGAGTCGCTGCTGCGCGCCATCGAACTCAACGGCCAGCAGGTGGCCGCCAATCAGGTCGCCTTTGCCTGGGGCCGCCGCGCGGCCCAGGACCTGGCCGGTTTAAACCGGCTGGTGGCGCAGGGTCCGAAGCCGGCGTCGGCCTATCCGGAGGGCATCGTCGAACTGCGCCGCCCGCGCGTTGCCGCGCCGGTGGCCGAGCTGAAGAAGCCCGCGGGCGAGCTGGAGCAGCTGGTGTCGGTGAGACGCGAGTTCCTGACCCGGTACCAGGATGCCGCCTACGCCGCGCGCTACGCCGACCTGGTCGACAAGGTGGCGCGCGCCGAGCGCGAGGCCACCGGCACGCAGCGGCTGGCGCTGGCGGTGGCGCGCTATGCCTTCAAGCTGATGTCCTGCAAGGACGAATACGAGGTGGCGCGCCTGTACTCCGACGGCGAGTTCGAGCGCCGCGTGGCGCAGCAGTTCGAGGGCGACTGGAAGCTGCGCTTCCATCTGGCGCCGCCGTTGTTCGCGCGGCGCGGCCCGGACGGCAAGCCGGTCAAGCGCGCCTACGGACCGGGCACGCTGCGCCTGTTCCGTTTGCTGGCGCGGCTGCGGCGCCTGCGCGGCACGCGCTTCGATCCGTTTGGCTACACCGCCGAGCGGCGCGCCGAGCGCGAGCTGGTCAGGGACTACCACGAGACGCTGACGGCCATCCTGCCCAAGCTCAATCGCGGCAACCTGGACCGTGCCGTGGCGCTGGCCAGCGTGCCCGAAGAGATACGCGGTTACGGCCACGTGAAGGAAGCCGCCATGGCGCGCGCGGCGCAGCGCCGCGAGGCGCTGCTGAAGGATTTCACCGCGACGGTCGTGAAGCTGGGCGGGACGCGGGTGGCCTGAAGATAGGGCAGGGGTGCCGCAGCCCCTGCGCTGGTGGACGCTGGACAAGCGCGGATCGGCGTTCGCGCCGATCCGCCCGGAATCAGCCGGTGGTTTCCGTCTTGTTGCGGCGGGTGATGCCGGTATCGAAACGCTCCACGCCAGGGCGCGCGGCGCCCGTGTTGAAACGTTCCACGCCGGGGCGGGCGGGCGCGGTGTCGAAGCGCTCCACGCCGGGCCGGGCAGCCGGACGCTTGAACAGCTCCACGCCGGGACGCGTGAAGCGTTCGACGCGCGGCGGGCTCTCGGTCTTGGCCTGCACGCTTTGCGCGGCGACCTGTTCGCGCTTGGCGATGATCTCCTCGGCGCGCTGGTGATGGGGCGCCATCTTGCGCACCATCACCCGGCCGTCGCGCGGGAAATAGTTGATGCGCCGCGCATGCACGTCGCCCAGGTCCTGGGCCTTGACGGGGATGCCTTCGGTCTTCAGGTAGTTCAGCACGAACTGGCCGTTGCGTTCGCCGATGTTCATCTGCTGCATGGCGGACAGCACCGCGCCGCCGCCGAACACCTTGGCTTCCAGGCGGTCGCGCGAGGCGCCGGCCTTGAGCAGTTCGTTGATCAGCACTTCCATGGCGAAGGCGCCATAGCGCATGGTGGCCGAGGCGGGCGACTGCATGTCGCCCTCCGGCAGCATGAAATGGTTCATGCCACCGACCCCGGTTTTGGGATCGTGGATACAGGCGGCGACGCACGACCCGAGCACGGTCGAGATCATCAGGTCTTCGTCGGTGACGTAGTACTCGTTAGGAAGTACCTTCACCGCCTGACATTGGAACGCGCTGTCGTAGTAATGGCGCGTTGCGCGAGCTTCAAGACGGGAGACCATGGCGCTGGATATTGGGCAAGGGCAACGATAAGGACACGTAAGGCACTGCTACGGAAAACAGAATTCGTTTCAAAATATGTAAAAAATTTGCGCTTTATTCTTGCATATTCGCAAGATCAGCGGGAGAAATGCTGTGTAACGGCGGCGACTATGCGTCCCTGCTTATATGGCTGGCTGCTTCCCCTGTGTTTTGTTCTTTCCGTTCCGCGGCGGCGGCCTGCCGCAACGCCCTGGCGCTGCGGTCCGGCATGGGTTTCGCCGTCTTCGCGGGCAGAAGCTGCGCAGTAGCGCGCAGCCCCGCCGGGATGATCTGGAACCATCCTACATGGAGGCCGCGCGTGGCTTTCCCCCGATCACGGGGAAGAAGGTGCTTTATACGGGGCTTTAGAACGGCGTTTGACGCCGTGTTCAGAAACGTGTGCTGCGCGTGACCGACCAGCGCGCCGACAGCGCGCCCAGCACGGCGGCGGCCAAGACGGCGCTCGCCAGCACGGGCGTGCCGGGCAATCGCAGGGCGAACTCGGCGCCGTAGCTGCGGGCCAGGCCGAGCAGGGCGTTGTTCAGCGGCGACAAGGCCAGCGCCGCCACGCCGATGGCCAGCAACGAGGCCAGCGCGCCCGACAGGCCTCCCAGGTACAGGAAGGGACGGCGCACGAAGGATTCGGTGGCGCCGACCAGCCGCGCCACGGCGATTTCCTCGCGTTGCGACAGCGCCTGCATGCGCACGGTGTTGAACACCGTCGCCAGCACCACGACCGCCACGCAGGCGGCCAGGAAGCCCAGGCCGATGCGGGCGAAGCGCAGGATGGCCTCCAGCCGCTGGACCCAGGCGCTGTCCAGCTGCACCAGGTCGACCTGGTCCCATTGCTTCCATACCTTGGCCAGCCGGTCCGCGCGGCCCGACAGGTCTTCACCGTCGGCCAGCGTGACCACCACCGCGTCCGGCAGCGGGTTGCCCGGCAGCACGGCCAGCGCCTGCTGCCAGGCGGGGTTGGCGCGCAGGCTGGCCAGCGCGTCGTCGCGGCCGACCACGCGCACGGCGCGCACATCGTCGTGGTTTTCAGACTGGATGCGCTTGGCCACGCCGACGGCCGCGCCGGCCGGGGCGTCCACGCGCATGAATACGGTGACTTCGGGCGTGACCGACATCTGGCGCGCCACCGGCTGCACCGATACCAGGATGGCGCTGCCCAGCAGCGGCAGCGCCAGGGCCAGGGCCATGACCAGCAGGTTGGCCAGGGAAGAGAAGGGTTGCTTGATCAGCCGGCGCACGGTGACCATGAGCGCGTAGCGGTGTTGGCGCAGCCAGGCGTTCATGCTTGCGCTCCTTCGCCGGCGGCCGGCGCGGGCGTGGCCGGGCCATGGGAGTCGGAGAACTTGCCGGGGTCGATGCGCAGGGTGCGCGTGGCGTAGCGCGCCATGAGTTCCTGGTCGTGCGAGGCGATCAGCGTGGTGACGCCGACGCGGTTGAAGTCGCGGAACACATTCATGATGCGTTGCGCGTTGTCATGGTCGAGGTTGGCGGTGGGCTCGTCGGCGATGAGGATGGCGGGGCGGTTGACGATGGCGCGGGCGATCGCCAGGCGCTGCTGCTCGCCGCCGGACAGCTCGATCGGGTTCAGTTCTTCCTTGCCCGACAGGCCGACCTTGTCCAGCGCCGCGCGGGCGCGCGCGGCCGCCGAGTCCCAGGCCTGGCCGGTGACGGCCAGCGGCAGCATCACGTTTTCGAACGCGCTGCGGTCGAACAGCAGATGGGTGTCCTGCAGGATGACGCCGACGGCGCGCCGCAGATAGGGGCGCGCGCGCGCCGGCAGCTTGTCCAGCCGTTGCCCGTTGACCTGGATGGAGCCGCGGCTGGCGGGCTCCAGCCCGCCGATCAGCTTGAGCAGGGTGGACTTGCCGGCGCCGGACGGTCCGGACACGAAGATGAACTCTCCCGCGCTCACGCGGAAGTTGATGTCGGCCAGGATATTGCGGCCGCGGCCATACGATTTGAAGACGTGCTGGAATTCGATCATGGCGGCTGTCGGATGAAGCCGCAATAGTAACTCGGGGACAGGGAGAAGGACGCATTCCCGCGTGGCCAAGACGTTTCCAAAGCCTGCATGTGACCGAGCGGAAACGCGATTCTTTCGAACGAAAAGCCGTCCCCGTTTTTCGCGGTGAACGGTGTTTTTATTCAACCAGTGTCCCTATATTTCGAGGGAATTCCCCGATGCGCCGTTTGCTGCGCCGCCGCTACCATTCGGCGCATGTGCAGGGCCTACACGGCCCGGTTACCGGCTTCGATTCACCCACACGGAGATCACGATGAAAGTACTGAAACTCGCTGCTGTCGGCGCCGCCTTGTTTGCTGCTTCCGCAGCTTCCCACGCGGGCGCGACCTTCGATAACGTCAAGAAGAAAGGGTTTGTACAGTGCGGCGTTTCCACGGGCATCCCGGGGTTCTCGATCGCGGACAGCAAGGGTGAATGGAAGGGCCTGGACGTGGACCTGTGCCGCGCCATCGCCGCCACCATGTTCGGCGACGCCAGCAAGATCAAGGTCACGCCGCTGAACACGCAGCAGCGCTTCACCGCGCTGCAGTCCGGCGAGGTCGACGTGCTGACCCGCAACACCACCGTCACGCTGACGCGCGACACCACGCTGGGCCTGATCGGCGTGGGCGTGAACTACTACGACAGCCAGGGCGTGATGGTCTCCAAGGACCTGAACGTCAAGAGCGCCAAGGAACTGAACGGCGCCACCATCTGCGTGCAGCCCGGCACCACCACCGAGCTGAACCTGGCCGACTGGTTCCGCGGCCAGAAGATCGAATTCAAGCCCGTCGTGATCGACAAGTACGACGAAATCATCCGCGCCTTCTCGGCCGGCCGTTGCGATGCCTTCACGACCGACAAGTCGCAGCTGGCCTCGACCCGCACCACGCTCGAGAACCCGGACAAGTACGTGATCCTGCCGGAAGGCTTCTCCAAGGAGCCGCTGGGCCCCATGGTGCGCCAGGGCGACGAGCAGTGGTTCAACGTGGTCCGCTGGTCGCTGAACGCCATGCTGGAAGCCGAGGAATACGGCATCACCAAGGCCAACGTCGACGAGATGACCAAGAGCACCAACCCCAACATCCAGCGCATCCTGGGCGTGACCCCGGGCATGGGCAAGAACCTGGGCGTGGATGACAAGTGGGCCTACAACATCATCAAGCAGGTGGGCAACTACGGCGAGAGCTTCGAGACCACGCTCGGCCAGAAGAGCGCCATGAAGCTTGAGCGCGGCCTGAACGCTTCGTACAAGAACGGAGGTCTGATGTACGGCTGGCCCGTGCGCTGACACGCGGCTGCCCGGGGGCGGGATGTAATGTTCCGCCCTGCCCGCCACGCGCGGGCGGCAGGAGTGGGCGGCGCGACCTGCGTGGCGCCGCCGCCCGGTATCCGACTTCTGTAGAAGTGATTCATGACGAATTCCAACAATAATGCCCATCAGCCGGCGCCGCGGTCTTCCGCCGGCGCCCAGCTTGCTCCCAAGCGGCGGCTGAACTGGAACGATCCGGGCGTGCGGGCCGTGGTGTACCAGGTAGTTGCGCTGTCGGCGGTAGCGCTGGCCGTGTGGTTCCTGGTATCGAACACCCTGCACAACCTGGCGGTGCGCAACATCGCCACCGGCTTCGGCTTCCTCAACCGCGAGGCAGGTTTCGCCATCGGCGAAACGCCGGTCGCCTACACACCCGCCGACACCTACGGCCGCGCCATCTGGGTCGGCCTGCTCAACACCCTGCGCGTGGCGGTCATCGGCATCGTGCTGGCCACCCTCCTCGGCACGCTGATCGGCATCGGCCGGCTGTCGAAGAACTGGCTGATCGCCAAGATCACCTCGATCTACGTCGAGGTCATGCGCAACGTGCCGCTGCTGCTGCAGCTGTTCTTCTGGTACGCGCTGATCACGGAAAACATGCCTGGCCCGCGCCAGGCGCACAATCCGCTGCCGGGCGTGTTCATCTCCAACCGCGGCCTGAAGGTGCCGGGGCTGGAGGGCAACTCGCTGGACTGGATGCTGATCGGGCTGGCCGTGGCCATCGTCGCCATCCTGTTCCTGGGCCACTGGGGCAGGAAGCGCCAGGAAGCCACCGGACGCGTGTTCCCGCTGGGCCGCGCCGCCATCGGCCTGATCGTGCTCGGCCCGCTGGTCGGCTGGCTGGCCAGCGGCGCCTCGCTGACGCTGGACATGCCGGAACTGAAGGGCTTCAACTTCTCGGGCGGCCTGACGCTGTCGCCGGAGTTCGCCGCGCTGCTGGCCGGCCTGGTGATCTACACCTCGGCCTTCATCGCCGAAGTGGTGCGCTCGGGCATCCAGGCGGTGAACAACGGCCAGTGGGAAGCGGCCGGCTCGCTGGGCCTGCGCCGTCCGCTGGTGCTGCGCCTGGTGGTGCTGCCGCAGGCGCTGCGCGTGATCATCCCGCCGATGACCAGCCAGTACCTGAACCTGACCAAGAACAGCTCGCTGGCCGTGGCCATCGGCTATCCGGACATCGTGTCGGTGGTCAACACCACGCTGAACCAGACGGGCCAGGCGATCGAGGGCATCCTCATCATCATGGCCGCCTACCTGACGGTCAGCCTGTCGATCTCGATTTTCATGAACTGGTACAACAAGCGCATCGCGCTGGTGGAGCGTTGAGATGAGCAGCACTACGCATACCCCCAGTGAAGGCCTGCCGCCGCCCAAGACGCATGTCGGCGTCTGGGCGTGGATCCGCAGCCGCCTGCTGTCGTCGCCGCTGAACATCCTCATCACGGTGCTGGCCGCCTGGTTCCTGCTGATGGCGGTGCCGGCGCTGGTGGAGTGGGCCTTCATCAAGGCCAACTACACGGCCAGCAACGCCCAGGAATGCCGCCAGTCGGTGGGCGGCGCCTGCTGGGCCTTCATCATTGAAAAGCACCGGCTGATCCTGTTCGGCACCTACCCGTTCGACGAGCAATGGCGCCCGCTGATCGCCACCATCATCCTGGTGGCGGTGATCGTGTGCAGCGGCATCCGCCGTTTCTGGAACTGGAAGCTGGCCCTGATCTGGACCGTCGGCCTGACCGCCGTCGCGCTCCTGATGTGGGGCGGCGTGTTCGGCCTGACCTATGTCGAGAACGCGCGCTGGGGCGGCCTGCCGCTCACGCTGATCCTGTCGACCTTCGGCATCGCCTTCGCCTTCCCCATCGGCGTGCTGCTGGCCCTGGGCCGGCGCTCGAAGATGCCGGCGATCAAGGCGCTGTGCGTCGTGTACATCGAGCTGATCCGGGGCGTGCCGCTGATCAGCCTGCTGTTCATGTCCTCGGTGATGCTGCCGCTGTTCCTGCCGGAAGGCTTCACCATCGACAAGCTGCTGCGCGCGCAGATCGCCATCATCATGTTCGCGGCGGCCTACATCGCCGAGACGGTGCGCGGCGGTTTGCAGGCGATCCCCAAGGGGCAGTACGAAGGCGCGGATTCGCTGGGCCTGAACTACTGGCAGCAGATGCGCAAGATCATCCTGCCGCAGGCGCTGAAGATCGTGATCCCGCCGCTGGTGAGCATCTTCATCGCGCTGTTCAAGGACACCTCGCTGGTGGTGATCATCGGCATCTTCGATCTGACGCTCGCGGCCAAGGCGGCCCTGTCCGACGCGGCATGGCGCGGGTTCGGGGTGGAGGCGTACCTGTTCATCTCGCTCATCTACTTCGTGTTCTGCTTTTCCATGTCCAAATACAGCCAGGCGCTGGAACGGCGACTGGCCACTGGCCACGCGCGCTAGCCACTACCGCGCGTCCGCCGCGAGGCGGGCGCGCACAGCGATATCTACGGGAGTACAGGCATGTCTGATGCCATCATTCGTTTGCAGGACGTGAACAAGTGGTACGGCCAGTTCCACGTTTTGCGCAACATCAACCTGGACGTGGCGCCGGGTGAACGCATCGTGGTCTGCGGGCCGTCGGGTTCCGGCAAGTCCACCATGATCCGTTGCATCAACCGGCTGGAAGAGCACCAGAAGGGCCACATCATCGTGGACGGCACCGAGCTCACCAACGACCTCAAGCACATCGAGACGATCCGCAAGGACGTGGGCATGGTGTTCCAGCACTTCAACCTGTTCCCGCACCTGACGGTGCTCGAGAACCTGACACTGGGCCCCATGTGGGTGCTGAAGAAGCCGCGCGCCGAGGCCGAGGCCACGGCCATGAAGTATCTGGAGCGCGTGCGCATCCCCGACCAGGCCAAGAAGTTCCCCGGCCAGCTGTCCGGCGGCCAGCAGCAGCGCGTGGCCATCGCGCGTTCGCTGTGCATGAGCCCCAAGATCATGCTGTTCGATGAGCCGACGTCGGCGCTGGACCCGGAAATGGTCAAGGAAGTGCTGGACGTGATGGTGAGCCTGGCCCAGGAAAGCGGCATGACCATGCTGTGCGTGACCCACGAAATGGGCTTCGCGCGCAAGGTGGCCAACCGGGTCATCTTCATGGACCGTGGCGAGATCATCGAGCAGAACAGCCCGGACGAGTTCTTCGACAACCCGCAGAACGAGCGCACCAAGCTGTTCCTGAGCCAGATCCTGCATTGACGGACGGCAAGTCCGGTAGGAAAAAGCCGCCTTCGGGCGGCTTTTTCATCGCCGGGCCGCTGCGGTATGCTACGAGCCGCCATTCAAGCGTAGACAGGAGCAAGACCCCATGAATCAAGCCCCCCGCAGCGCCGTCCGTCGCGTCCTGCTGAGCGGCGCCGTGGCGCTGGCCGCCGCGCTGTCCTTCGGCGCGCCCGCCCAGGCCCAGAACACCGATTTCCCCACCAAGCCGCTGCGCTTCGTGGTGCCTTACCCGCCCGGCGGCCCGCTCGACACCATGGCCCGCATGCTGGCCGAGAAGGTGCGCGCCTCGCTGGGCCAGCCCGTCATCGTCGAGAACCGTTCCGGCGCGGGCGGCAACATTGGCGCCGACCTGGTGGCCAAGGCGCCGGCCGACGGCTACACGCTGGTCATGGGCGCGGTGGCGACCCACGCGATCAACCCCTGGCTGTTCGCCAACCTGCCGTATGACCCGGTCAAGGATTTCGCGCCGATCACCATTGTGGCCTCGGTGCCGAACGTGCTGGTCATGAACGTCGAGTTCGCGCAGAAGAACAAGATCGAGAAGCTGGCCGACCTGATCGACTACGCCAAGAAGAATCCCGGCAAGCTGAACTACGGCTCGGGCGGCAACGGCAGCGCCGGCCACCTGTCGGGCGAGCTGCTCAAGGCGCGCGCCGGCATCAGCGTCGAGCACATTCCCTACCAGGGCGCCGCGCCCGCGCAGCTGGCGCTACTGTCGGGCCAGTCGGACTTCATGTTCGACAACCTGGCCGCGTCCGCGCCGCTGATCAAGGACGGCAAGGTCAAGGCGCTGGCCGTGACCACCGCCAAGCGTTCCTCGCTGCTGGCCGACGTGCCCACCGTGGAAGAATCCGGCGTCCAGGGCTTCGACCTGGGCACCTGGTTCGGCGTCTTCACCACGGGCGGCACGCCCGCGCCGGTGGTTGCCAAGCTGAACCAGGCCTATGCCGACGCGATGAAGCAGGACGACGTCAAGCAGCGCCTGCTGACCATGGGTTCGGAAGCGGGTTCGATGACGCCCGAAGCCTTCGCCGAGTTCGTCAAGAACGAAAAGGCCAAGTACCAGGAGATCGTCAAGATCTCGGGCGCCAGCCTGAACTGATCCGGCAAGAAGCATCCACGGCCCGGCGCCTCAAGCGCCGGGCCGTTTTCATTTCGCCGTCTTGATGCCGGCACGCCGGTTCAGTCGTCCTCGTCGGCGAGCGGGGCGTTCAGCAGGCCGTCGATCAACCGCGCCAGCTGCTTGTGGTCCACGTCCAGGTTGGTGCAGCCGTATTGGTCAGGGTCGCGGTTGACCCAGGCGCCCGCCGCGCGCCAGCCGGCGTCTTGCGGTTCCAGCCGCAGCGCATAGATCCAGGTGCCAGTCCAGCTGCGGTGCAGGCACAGCTGGCCGTCTTCCAGGTAGATGAACCACTTGTCTTCCATCTCCCGTGGAATGCGGCCTTGGCGCAGGCGCGCGTACTGGTCGGCGTTGTAGACGGCGTCGAAGGGCAGGTCGGCCCGCTTGGCGGGCGCCGGCAGGCGCTTCCAGGAGTCGGCTCGGGCGATGGGCATGGCGGCGTCGTGTCCTATGCGAGGCGGAAGGTTCCGAATACTACGGCCCCGCCACGCATTTGTCTGCCGCCATGCCCGTCCTGCCTCGATCTACATCTTGCACTCGGCCGCGTGCACGTCGGTGTGGTCGCGCGCCAGCACCTTGACGTTCTTGTAGACCAGCTTGCCGTCGGCGCCTTCCTCGATGTGCAGCAGGTACCAGTCCTGCACCGGGTGCTGGTTGGAACCGAACTTGAACTTGCCGCGCACGCTGGGGAAGTCGGCGCGGCGCAGTGCGTCGCGGAACGCGTCGGGTTTGCCAGCGATGTCGCCGCCGACCGCCTTCAGGCCGGATCCGATCAGGTTGGCCGTGTCGTAGGCCTGGGCCGCGTAGGCGGTGGGCGCGCGCTTGTAGGCCTTGGTGAAGGCGTCGACGAAGTGCTTGTTCTGCGGATTGTCCAGGTCGGCGCTCCACAGCGAACTCAGGTAGAAGCCCTTGCCGGCGCTGCCGGTGGCGGCCAGCATGCGGTCGTCCATCGAGTAGATCGGCGTGATCATCTTGATCTTGCCGGCCAGCCCGGAATTGGCGAACTGCTTGGTCAGGTTGATGCCCGCGCCGCCGGGGTGGAACTGGAACAGCGCGTCCGGATCGAGCGAGCGGATGCGCGCAAGTTCCACCGAGAAGTCCGACTGGTCGAGCTTGGTGTAGATCTCTTCGACGATCTCGCCCTTGTAGGCGCGCTTGAAGCCGGCCACCGCGTCGCGCCCGGCCTGGTAGTTGGGCGCCATGACGACCACGCGCCTGGCGCCCAGTTCGTTGGCGGCCATGCCGGCGGTGTCGGCGTAGGAGTCGTTCTGGAACGCCACCGAGAAATAGTTGGGATTGCAGGCGCGGCCGGCGTAGTTCGACGGCGCGGCGTTCAGGCTGACGTAGAAGCCGCCGGCGTTGAGCACGGCGGGCGCGACGGCGGCCAGCACGTTCGAGAAGTTGACGCCGGTGAACAGGCGCACGCCGCTCTGCACCATCCTGTCGGCGCTCTGCTTGGCGTTGGCGGGCTTGAGCGCGTCGTCCTCGACGCGCACGTTGACGGGCACCCCGCCGAGCTTGCCGCCGCCTTCCTGCACGGCCAGCATGAAGGCGTCGCGCTCGTCCTCGCCGATGTAGCCGGCGGGCGTGGACAGCGTGCCGATGAAGCCGATGTCCACGGGCTTTTGCTGCGCGCCGGCGGCGTGCGCGTACAGCGCCAGCAGCGTGACGGCCGACGCGGCGACGCGGCGGGCGGCGCGCCGGGACGCGCCGGCGGCGGGTGCTGCGGCAATGCGGACGGCGCCGCGGGTAGGTGCGTGCTTCATGTCGTCTCCTCCTGTGCCTGTTTTTTTATGGCTGGATGGGTCCCGCGAGGCATTGCTCCACTTTCCAGCCGTAGAGCCATTGCAACGCGTCCTGGAACTGGGACTGGCTGCGGCCGGTCCACAGCGAATTGCGCACGGTGCGTTCGACGCCGCGCGCGTGATACAGCCGGCCCATCTCGCGCGTGGACCAGACCACGCGCGCGCTGCGCGGGATGCGGACCGACTCGTAGCGGCGGAAGGCCGCCTCCAAGTCGTGGTCGCAGGCGCGCACGGCCTCGCCCAGCGTCACGGCGTCTTCCAGCGCCATGCAGGCGCCTTGCGCCATGTACTGGGTCATCGGATGCGCGGCGTCGCCCAGCAGCGTGACGCGGCCCTGGCCCCAGTGCTCGACCGGCTCGCGGTCCGCGGTGGCCCAGCGCTTCCACGAGGTAGGCCGGTCCAGCATCTGGTGCGGGCGCGGGTGTATGTCCTGGAAGTACGACAGCACCTCTTCCTTGCTGCCGTCGCGCACGCCCCATTCCTCCTGCTCGCGGCTGTGGAAGGTGACGACCAGGTTGTATTGCTGGCCGCCGCGCAGCGGATAGTGGACCAGGTGGCAGTGCGGGCCAGCCCACAGCACGGGCGCGTTGATGCGCAGTTCCTCGGGCATGTTGTCGCGCTCGACCACGGCCCGGTAGACCACGTGGCCGGTGACGCGCACCGGATCGCCCACCATGCGCTGGCGGATCACGGACTTGACGCCGTCGGCGCCGATCACGGCATCGGCCTGGTAGCGGCGGCCCTGCGTGTCCACCACTTCGGCGCGCCCGCCTTGCTGCGACACGTCGGCGATCTGGGTGGAGGTGTGGAAGCGGATCAAGGGATCCTGCCGCACGGCTTCCAGGATGGACAGGTGGATGTCGGCGCGGTGGATGACGGCATAGGGGCCGCCGAAGCGGGCGCGGAAGTCCTTGCCCGTATCGATGCGCACCACCTCGCGGGCATCGACCGCGTCCATCATGATGATGTGGTCGGTGAAGACGGCGCGTTCGCGCGCGGCGCGGCCGACGCCCAGTGCGTCCAGCGCCGCGAAGGCGTTGGGGCCGAGCTGGATGCCCGCGCCTATCTCGCCGATCTGCGAGGACTGCTCCAGCAGCTGCACCGCCACGCCCTGGCGCGTGAGCGCCAGCGCCGCGGCCAGGCCGCCGATGCCGCCGCCCACCACGATGACCGATTGTCGGGCGGAGCTGCCCGCCGTTGCCGTGTTCATGCCCGTTCCCTTGCCGCCGTTGTGTCCATCGTCATGATTCATGTCGCCGCCGCCGGGGCGGCGTTGCCCGCTCAGTCCTGGCCGCCCAGGAACGCGCCTTGCTCGCGCAGGCACGCCTGCAAGAGCGCCACGGACAGCTCGGCCGGCAGCGTGCCGGCCTTCAACGCCAGCGCCGCCGCGGCGCCGGCGGCCTCGCCCATCGCGAAGCAGCTGCCGCTGACGCGCGCGGCCGACTGGCCCTCGTGCGTCATGGACGCGCAGCGGCCCGCCACCAGCACGTTGCGCGCCACGCCGGCGTCGCGTCGCGGCAGCATCATGCGGTAGGGCAGCTGGTTGTAGCCGCGCGATTCGGGAATGGGCGGCCACAGCCATTTCACGTCGCCGGCCATGTGCATCTCCAGCGGCCAGCCGTTCACGCCGATGCTGTCGTCGAAGTCGGCGCAGCCCAGCACGTCGTCCTGCGTCAGCATGTACTCGCCGACGATGCGCCGGGTTTCGCGGATGCCGAGTTGCGGCGCGATGTCCAGCACATAGGCCTGCTCGAAGCCCGGCACCTTGGCGCGCAGGAAGGCCAGGTACTGCACGATCTGGCGGCGGCCTTCCAGCTCGCCGGCCGACAGCGATTCGGCGTCGGTGCCGTCGGCCGCGCCGCCATCGGCATCGGCCAGCTGGGTCACGTTGACCCGCCATTCGTAGTCGTGCTTCTGCGGACGCACGATGGCGCCCCGGCGCGGGAAGGTGAATTCGCCGCTGGCGGCGGCCGCGTCCATCAGCGCCGGTATGGTCTTCCAGGCTTCCTGCGCCCGCGCGCCGTCGACGTTGCCGACCTTGAACATCAGCGTGGGGTAGAGCATGCCGCCATGGGCATCGCCCTTTTCAAAGGGCAGGCCGGCCCAGGCCGCCAGGTCGGCGTCGCCGGAACAGTCGATGAAGACGCGGCCGCGCACCGCGCGGCGGCCCGACTTGGTTTCCAGGAACAGCGTGTCGACGTCGCCATCGGCGCCGCGCGCCATGCCGGTGGCCAGCGCATGGAACAGGACGCCGGCGCCGCTGTCCCGCAGCAGGCCGTCGGCCGCGCACTTGAAGGCCGAGATGTCGTAGGCCTGGGCGTGGATCTTGCCCAGGATCAGGTGCGGCTCGTTCAGCCCGTCCAGCGCGCGCATGCGGTCCAGCAGCTCGTCCGTCATGCCATGCACCACCTGCCGGATCGTGCCGTGCACGTTGGCGTGCAGGCCGCAGAAGTTCGACACGCCGGCCGCCGTGCCCATGCCGCCCAGGAAGCCATAGCGTTCGACCAGCAGCACGCTGGCGCCGTTGCGCGCGGCGCTGGCGGCGGCCAGCAGGCCGGCCGGGCCGCCGCCCAGCACGACGACATCGTATTCGCCGTGCAGCGGGGTCTGGCGGGCGGGTTCGGTGATGTGCATCCGTGTCTCCTTGCTGGCGCGGCGCGCCTACTGGCCCTTGATGCCGAGTTTCTTGATGAGGGGGCTCCAGCGTTGCAGCTCGTCGTCCATGTAGGCGCGGAACTGCGCGGGCGTGTCGCCCACCGGATCCATGAACTGGGCCTGCAGGCGCTTGGCGACCTCCGGATCGCGGATCGCCTGGATCAGCGCGTCGGACAGTTTCTTCTGGATGTCGGCCGGCACCTTGGATGAGATGACGAAGCCGATCCAGGCCGAGCCTTCGATGCCCTGCACGCCGGCCTCGGCCAGCGTGGGAATCTCTGGCAGCAGCGCCGAGCGCTTGGAAGAGGTCACCGCCAGCGCCTTCAGCCTGCCGTCCTTGACCATGGGCATGACCGCGATGGGCGGCAGCGCGCCGAATTGCGTGTCGCCCGACATCAGCGAGGTCAGCGCGGCCGGCGACGAGGGGTAGGGCACATGCGTGGCGCGCGCGCCGATCTGCTGCAGCAGCAGTTCCACCGCCAGGTGGGACACGGTGCCCGTGCCGGTCGAGGGGAAGTTGTACTTGTCCGGGTTCTTCTTCAGCGCGTCCAGCAGCTGGCCGACGTTGGCGATGCCGGAACCGGCCGGCACCACCAGCACGTTGGGCTGGTGCACCGCCAGCGTCAGCGGCGCCAGGTCGGTGGCGGGCGCATAGGGCAGCTTGTCGAATAGCAGCGTATTGTTCACCAGCGGGCCGGTGATGGACACGCCGAAGGTGTAGCCGTCGGGCTTGGCATTGGCGATGGCGTAGGTGCCGATGTTGCCGCTGGCGCCGGGCTTGTTCTCGACCACGATGCTCTGGCCGAGCAGCGCGCCCGCCTTCTCGGTGACGATGCGCGCCACCTGGTCCGGGCTGGAGCCGGGGCCGAACGGCACCAGCGCCTTGAGCGGCTGGCTGGGCCAGGCCTGGGCCTGGGCGGCGGCCAGCGGCGCCAGCGCGGCGAGGGCCAGCGCGACGGCGCTTGCGGCCAGGGTCAAGGGCTTATGCATGGTTGTCTCCCGCGTCCTTCATGGCATCGAAGTAGGTCTGTTCATTGGCGATGAAGGCCGCCACCATGGCGCGATAGGCGGCGTCGACCACCTGCTCCAGATTGGCGAAGCCCTGGTTGTGGCGCTCGGCCAGGCGGCGCGCCTTTTCAAAGACTTCGGCCTGGCGCGCCGGGGCGCTGACCTGGTAGGCGTCGCGCTTGAAGCGGGCGGCGTCCTTCACGTACATGGCGCGCTCGGCTATCAGCTTGACGATCTGGTCGTCAAGCCGGTCGATGTTGGCGCGCACGTCGGCCAGCGTGGCGCACAGCGGCCGGTAGTCCGGGTCCAGGTACTCGCGCAGCGGACGGCCTTGGGTATCGGGTTCTTGCATGGTTTCCTGCTCGGGCTATTGGATGTAGTCGGGCTGTTGGGCGGGCGCGGCCCGCTGGAAGGCGGGTTGGGCGATGCAGTGTTCATGGACGCGCTTGACATGGGCGTACGGCGTCAGGTCGCAGCCCATGCGTTGCGCGTTGGCCACCTGGGGCACCAGGCAGCAGTCGGCCAGCGTGGGCGCGTCGCCGAAGCAATAGGCGCCTTGGCCGTGGCGCTGCAGCAGCGCCTCGACGGCGGCCATGCCTTCGGCGATCCAGTGGCGATACCAGTCGTTCTTCTGCGCGTCGCTGGCGCCCAGCACGTCCTGCAGGTGGCGCAGGATGCGCATGTTGTTGACGGGATGGATGTCGCAGGCGATGGCCAGCGACAGTTCCAGCACGCGCGCCCGCGCCAGCGCAGCCGTGGGCAGCAGGCGCGGCTCGGGATGCGTGGCGTCCAGGTAGTCGATGATGGCCAGCGACTGGGACAGCTGCGTGTCGCCGTCGATCAGCAGCGGCACGCCGGCGGACGGGTTCAGCGCCACATATCCGGCGGCGCGCTGCTCCTGTTTGCGCAGGTTCACCGGCAGGTATTCATAGGACAGCCCCTTGAGCGCCAGGGCGATGCGCACGCGGTACGAGGTGGAGCTGTTGAAGAAGTTGTGCAGTTGCATGGGCGGCTCTTTGCGAGAGGTTTCAGGCCATGCGCACGCTGAGCGTGCCCAGGCCGTCGACGCCGCCGGTCATGAGGTCGCCGCGCACCACCGGGCCCACGCCTTCGGGCGTGCCGGTATAGATCAGGTCGCCGGCTTCCAGGCGGAAGTACTTCGACAGGTAGGCCACGGTCTCGGCCACCGACCAGATGAGCTTGCCGATGTCGCTGCGCTGCTTGTCGCGGCCGTTGACCTGCAGCCAGATGCCGGCGCGGGCGATATCGGGCAGCGCGGCGGCGGGGCGCAGCGGGCCGATCGGCGCGCTCTGGTCGAAGGCCTTGCCCAGCTCCCAGGGGCGGCCGGCCTCGCGCATCTTCATCTGCAGGTCGCGGCGCGTCATGTCCAGGCCTACGGCATAGCCCCAGACATGGTCCAGCGCGTTTTCCACGGCGATGTTCGCGCCGCCCTTGCCGATGGCGGCGACCAGCTCGATTTCATAGTGCAGGTTGGCGGTCTCGGGCGGGTAGGGCAGGGACAGCGTTTCGCCTTCGGCCACCGGCACCACGGCGTCGGCCGGCTTGCAGAAGAAGAAGGGCGGTTCGCGGTCCGGGTCGAAGCCCATCTCGCGGGCATGAGCGGCGTAGTTGCGGCCCACGCAATAGACGCGGCGCACGGGATAGCGGTCGGCGCTGCCGGCCACGGGCACCGCGACGGGCGCGGCGGGGGCAAAGACGAAAGACATGGATCACCCTTCTGATGCGGGACTGTCGGAAAACGGAAAGGCGCGCGGGGGCCGCGCGTTCAGTCGGCGCGCGCTTCGCGCCAGACGCCCAGCGCGGCCTGCACCGGGCGGTCGGAATAGCTGAACAGCGTGGCGTCTTCCAGCGCCGCCAGCTGCAGCGGCTGCCAGGACGGCGCCACGAACACGTCGCGCGGGCCGAAATGGAATTCCTGCTCGCCGATGCGGGCCGTGCCGCGGCCTTCCACCACGCAGTAGACGGTGGAGTCGGTGCTGCGGCTGGTCTTGCCCTGGAAGCCGGCGGGCAGGAGCTGCATGAAGGTGGCCATGGTGGGCATGGGATAGCCGCCCGTGGCCGGATTCAGGTAGCGCAGCTTGACGCCGTCCCAGGGGTCCAGCTCGCCGTGGCGGTAGAGCTGGTCCAGCGCCTCGCGGCTGCGCTCGTACGGATAGTTGAAGATCGGCGAGGTGCCGCCCGTCGCCTGGTGGCGCACCGGCGCCATGTTGTGGCCGTAGCGCGCCATGCTGTCGCCCTCGGGGCGGGTGACGGGCTGGGTGGCCGACGGGTAGTTCTCGGCGAAGCCCGCGTCCAGGAAGCGCAGCAGCGGGATGTCCAGGCCGTCCAGCCAGACCACCGGCTCGCCGCCGTCGGCGCTGTCGGCGTTGCCGTGGTCATGCCAGGTCCAGGACGGGGTGATGATGAAGTCGCCGGGGCGCATGGTGGTGCGCTCGCCGTTGACCGCCGTGTAGGCGCCGCGTCCCTCGACGATGAAGCGCAGCGCGGATTGGGTGTGGCGGTGGCTGGGCGCGATCTCGCCGGGCAGGATCAGCTGCAGGCCGGCGTACAGGCTTTGCGTGATGCTGGCCTGGCCGGGCAGGCCGGGGTTCTCCAGGATCAGCACGCGGCGCACGGCTTCCTCGGCGCTGATCAGCGCGCCGGAGGCCATGACGTCGGCGCGCACGTCCTCGTACTTCCAGATGGCGGGCACGCAGCGCGGCGCCGGTTCGCGCGGCACCAGGTTGTGCAGCGACTCCCAGAGCGGGGCCATGTGCTTCTTGGCGATGCGCGCGTAATAGGCGGCGCGATCCGCGCCGGCGGTGTGGCTGTCCTGCATGCTTGTCTCCTGGGCGAGCCGGTTCAGGCCGGCTTCTGCTCGGGACCGTCGCGGCGGGGCGCGGTCCGGGTGGTGGAGACGATTATGCGCAGGCAGCTATGTGTTTTGAAATGAAATTATCTTATTATCCATACGAAGAAATATATACCTGAGAGACAAGCAAGGGGCTTGCATGGACTGGACCCACCGGTTGCGCCTGCGCAACCTGAAGATGCTGCTCAGCCTGGACCAGACCCGCAACATCAGCCATTCGGCGGCCATGCTCAACACCACGCAGCCCGGCCTGTCGAAGTGGCTGAAGGATCTGGAAGACGATATCGGCCTGCCGCTGTTCGAGCGGCACGCGCGCGGGCTGCGGCCCACGCCGCATGGCGATGTGCTGATCGCGCACGCGCGCCGCGTCGAGGCCCAGCTCGACCGCGCCGGCGAGGACATGGCCGCGCTGCGCGAGGGCGGAGGCGGGCGGGTGGTGATCGGCGCCTCGGGCGCGTCGGCGTCGGACACGGTGCCGCTGGCGGTGATGAAGCTGCTCGAGCGCATGCCGCAGGCGCGCGTGAAACTGGTCGAGGGCACCACCGACCGGTTGCTGGAGCAGCTGGCGCAAGGCGGGCTGGACATCGTGGTGGGGCGCTCGGCGCCCGAGCACCACGACCCCGCCATCCGCTACGAGGCGCTCTATCTGGAACCCATCCACCTGGTGGCGCGGCCGCGCCATCCGCTGTTCGCCGTCGCGCAACCGGACTGGCCGCGGCTGCTGTCCTACCGCTGGATCCTGTGGCCCAGGGGCACGCCCATCCGCAATGCGCTGGACGCCGCGCTGGCCGCCGCCGGCCAGGTCGCGCCGGCCGACCACGTGGAATCCAATTCGGTGACCATCAACCTCACGTTGCTCAACAACAGCGACATGATCGGCGTGGCCTCGCACCGCGCCGCGCTGCGCTTTTCGGAGCTGCGGGCCATGCGCATCCTGCCGGTGCGCCTGTCGGGCTTCGGCTCGGTGGCGATGTACTGGCGCGAGGATGCCTTCCGGCCGGCGGCGGTGCAGGAGGCGATGGCAGCCCTGCGCGCCACGGTGGCCGAACACGCGCCGGGCGCGGCGAGGTCCTGACATGCCCTCGTCCCGCCGTGGCCTGAACGCGCTGATCGAGCAGTGTCGCCGGCTGGAGGTGGAGCTGGACGGCGCCGGGCACAGGGAGTCGACGGCCATGCATCGATTCGTCGCAGAGATGGACGCGCGCCGCGCGCCGCCGGGCATGTGGTCGCCGCTGGCGCTGGCGGTGCTGGCGATGGCGGGCGGGGTGGGCGTGGGGCTGGGCCTGCTGAGCCTGCTGCTGCCGCTGGCGGGCGCGGCGGCGGCGGCCTTCGCGCTGGTGCTGGCCTGCGCCGCGACCGCGTTGACCCTGGCCATCGGTGTGGTGGCCTTCATGGGCGGACACGCCTACGGACTGGTGCTGCTCAGGCGGTTGGCGCTGGGCCTGGCGGCCGCCGGCGCGCTGGGACTGATCGCCTGGACCCAGGGCGACATGCGCGCGGTGGGGCCGGCGCTGGCGCTGTCCTGCGGACTGGGCGCCTGGCTGGTGCTGGATAGCAATGCCTTCTATGTCTATGCCGGCTACCGGATGGCGCGGCGGGCGATGGACCGGCGCGAGGGCCGCCGGCGCTGACCGCGCCGGCCGCTGCGGGCGCGGCCGCTACCTGGCGGTGTTGGACCAGCCCTTGGACAGTTCCACCGCCTGGCGCCAGCGCTGCATGCGTGCCGCGCGCACCGATTCCGGCCAGGCCGGTTCGAAGGTCCGTTCGGCCTGCCACTTGGAGGCGAACTCGTCCTGGCCGGACCAGAAGCCCACGGCAAGGCCGGCCAGGCCGGCCGCGCCCAGCGCGGTCGATTCCGATACGCGCGGGCGCACTACGGGCACGCCCAGCAGGTCGGCCTGCATCTGCATGAGCAGGTCATTGCGCGCCGCGCCGCCGTCCACGCGCAGCTCGGTCAGGGCGATGCCGCTGTCGCCGTTCATGCAGGTCAGCAGCTCGGCGCTTTGCAGCGCGATGGATTCCAGCGTGGCGCGGGCGATATGCGCGCGCGTGGTGCCGCGCGTCAGTCCGACCAGGGTGCCGCGCGCGTATGGGTCCCAATGCGGCGCGCCCAGGCCTGCGAAGGCCGGCACCATGAACACGTCGTCGGTGTCGGCGACGCTGGCGGCCAGCGCCTCGATCTCTTCCGAGCGCTGGATGATGCCCAGCCCGTCGCGCAGCCACTGCACCGCCGCGCCGGCCACGAACACGCCGCCTTCCAGCATGTAGGCGGGCTTCCAGGAGCCGCGCGAGCCGGCATCGGGCAGGCCCCAGCCCACGGTGGACAGCAGGTTGTTGGCCGAGCGCACCGGCTTGTCGCCGACGTTCATCAGCATGAAGCAGCCGGTGCCGTAGGTGTTCTTGGCCATGCCGGGCGTGAAGCAGGCCTGGCCGAAGGTGGCGGCCTGCTGGTCGCCGGCCACGCCGGCGATGGGGATGGCGCCGCCCAGCCATTCGGGCAGGGCGTTGCCGATCACCGCGCTGCTTGGCGCGATGTCGGGCAGCACGCTGCGCGGGATGTTCAGCAGCGCCAGGATGTCATCGTTCCAGTCCTGTGTGTGCAGGTCGAACAGCATGGTGCGCGAGGCGTTGCTGGGGTCGGTGCTGTGGACCGCGCCGCCGGTCAGCTGCCACACCAGCCAGGTGTCGACGGTGCCGAAGGCCAGTTCGCCGCGTTCGGCCATCTGGCGCGCGCCGGGCACGTGGTCGAGCAGCCAGGACAGCTTGGTGCCGGAGAAGTACGCGTCCAGCACCAGGCCGGTGCGGGACTGCAGGAAATCGGCGTGCCCGTCGGCGCGCAGCCGGTCGCACAGCGGCGCGGTGCGGCGGTCCTGCCAGACGATGGCGCGCGCCAGCGGGCGGCCGGTGGCGCGTTCCCAGATCAGCGTGGTTTCGCGCTGGTTGGTGATGCCGATGGCGGCCACGTCGGCCGCGGTGGCCCCGGCGTTGCGCAGCGCCTCGCGCGCCACGTCGAGCTGGCTGTGCCAAAGCTCGCCGGCATCGTGCTCGACCCAGCCCGGCCGGGGATAGTGCTGGTGGAACTCGCGCTGGCCCACGCCGCGCACCACGCCGTCGCGGTCGAACACGATGGCCCGGGAACTGGTCGTGCCCTGGTCCAGGGCGAGGACAAACTCATTCGTCGTCACTTTGCTTTGCGCCGTTCAGGTGTGCCCCGGCCATGGGCTCGAGGCGTCTAAAGGAGAAAACCGAGGCCGCGCACATCAGGCCGATGACGATGAAACCCGCGACCACGTCGCGTATGGCCAGCGTCTCGGCGCCGCGCAAGGTCATGCTGACGTTCAGCGTGACGGCGGCCACCCCCACGCCCAGGCTGATGCCCAACTGCTGCGCCATGGCAGCGAAGCTGCTGGCGCGGCTCATCTTGGCCGGCGGGATGTCGGCATAGGTTAGCGTATTTACGCCGGTGAACTGCAGCGAGCGGAAGAAGCCGCCGACCAGCAGCACGGCGATCATCAGCCAGACCGGCGTGGTGGGCGTGAAGGCGGCGCTGGCGGCCACGAAGGCGCCGGCCAGCACCGCGTTGACGGTCAGCACGCGGCGAAAGCCGAAGTGCCTGACGATGGGCGTGGCCACGAACTTCATCAGCAGCGCGCCGGCGGCGCTGGCGAAGGTGATCAGCCCGGCCGAGAACGGCGTCAGGCCGAAACCCACCTGCAGCAGCATGGCCAGCAGGAAGGGCGTGGCGCCCACGGTGAAGCGGCACAGGTTGCCGCCCAGCGTGGAGATGGCGAAGGTGGGGATCTTCATCAGCGACAGGTCGATGATGGGATGCTCGACGCGCTTGGCATGCCAGGCGTAGAGCAGGCCGCAGGCGGTGCCGGCGGCGAGCAGGCCCAGCAACGCGGGCAACGGCATGATGTCGCGGCCGATGGCCTCGAAGCCGCTGACCAGCATGGCCAGACAGGCCGCGCTCAAGAGGAAGCCCGGCCAGTCCAGGCCGGGCGCGCTTTCCTCGCGGATCTCGGCCACATAGCGCAGCACCAGCGCGATGCCCAGCACGCCGATCGGGATGTTGATGAGGAAGATCCAGTGCCAGGACATGTAGGTGACCATGAAACCGCCCAGCGGCGGCCCGATCACCGGCCCCAGCAGCGCCGGGATGGACAGGAAGGACATGGCCTTCAGCAGATCCTGCTTGGGCACCGTGCGCAGCAGGATGATGCGGCCCACCGGCACCATCATGGCGCCGGCCATGCCCTGCACGATGCGCGCCAGGACCAGCTGCGGCAGGTCCTGGGCCAGGGCGCAGGCGACGGAGCTCAGGGTGAACAGGCCTATGGCGGCCACGAACACGCGCCGCGCGCCGTACCGGTCGGCCGCCCAGCCGCTGACCGGCACGAACACGGCCACCGACAGCAGGTAGGAGGTGATGGCGACGTTCAGCCGCACCGGGGTCGAATCCAGGGCCCGGGCCATGGCCGGCAGCGCGGTGGCCACCACGGTGGCGTCCAGCATCTGCATGAAGAGCGCGCAGCCCACGATGAAGGGAATCATCCGTGCCGCGCGCTGCGCGTCCGGGGTAGAGGGCGGAGCGGGGCGGGCGGCTGCGGCGGTGTCTGCGGGCATGGCGGGAGGGGGCGTTGGGTGCCGGAAGATTGTAACGCCGGGGGTGGGCCAGGGTGCAGTAAACTCCCGGGATCAGAAACCCGCTGAAATTGGTGTCATGGCAACCAACTACGAATCCGAGATCACTCTCTTCCTGAAGGACTACAAGAAGTCCCATCCCGGCACCGAGGAGCGCCAGCGCGAAGGCCGCGCCCGCCTCTGGGACAAGCCGCAGGACCAGGAACTGCAGGAAGGCTTCCGCGCGGCCCGCGTGCCGCAAAGGCCGTACGTGTATCAGGCCGACTGATACCGTCGCGGCAGCCATGTCCAAGAACGCCTCCGTCCCAGGCGACGCTCTGGCCGCGCTCGTGGAACCGCCCGTCGACAGCACCCCTGATACGGTCGACAGCGTGGCGTTCGCTCGCCTTTACGGCGAGCCGTTGTTCCAGATGCCGACGGACCTGTACATCCCGCCGGACGCGCTGGAGATCTTCCTCGAGGCGTTCGAGGGGCCGCTGGACCTGCTGCTGTACCTGATCCGCAAGCAGAACTTCAACGTTCTGGACATCCCCATGGCGGATGTCACGCGGCAATACCTGTCGTATGTGGACCAGATCCGCATCCACAACCTGGAGCTGGCCGCCGAGTACCTGCTCATGGCGGCCATGCTCATCGAGATCAAGTCGCGCATGCTGCTGCCGGTCAGGAAGAGCGACACCGGCGAAGAGCCCGAGGATCCGCGCGCCGAACTGGTCCGCCGCCTGCTCGAGTACGAGCAGATGAAGCTGGCGGCGCAGAAGCTCGACGCCATGCCCCAGCTGGGCCGCGATTTTGTCAGCAGCCACGCCGTGGCCGACCTGAGCGTGGAGCGCATGCTGCCCGAGGTCGACGTGGACGACCTGCGCGCGGCCTGGGCCGACATCATGAAGCGCGCCCGGCTCAACCAGCACCACCACATCACGCGCGAACAGCTGTCCGTGCGCGACCACATGACCCATATCCTGAGGCGCCTGAACGACGTGCGCTTCATGGAGTTCGGCGACCTGTTCATGGAGCGCATCCGCGAAGGCGCGCCCGCGGCCGTGGTCGTCGTGCATTTCATCGCCATGCTCGAGCTGGCCCGCGAATCGCTGCTGGAGATCACGCAGGCCGAGCCTTACGCGCCGATCTACGTGCGCCTGGCCTATACGAGCGTGGCCGCCGTCGCGGCCTGATCCGCCGGCGGGGCTGCGCCCAACCCCGGAGAATTCCCTTGAAAGTCGTCCACACCATCCAGGAACTGCGCGACCAGCTGCGCGGCCAGAATCGCGTCTCCTTCGTGCCCACCATGGGCAACCTGCACGAAGGCCACCTGTCCTTGATGAAGATGGCTCGCCAGCACGGCGACCCGGTGGTGGCCAGCATCTTCGTCAACCGGCTGCAGTTCGGGCCCAACGAGGACTTCGACCGCTATCCCCGCACGCTGGCTGCCGACATCGAGAAGATGGAGCGCGAGCGCGACGTCTACGTGCTGTTCGCGCCCGACGAGCGCGAGATGTATCCCGAGCCGCAGAACTACCGTGTGCAGCCGCCCGATGACCTGGGCGACATCCTGGAAGGCGAGTTCCGGCCCGGCTTCTTCACGGGCGTGAGCACGGTGGTGCTGAAGCTGTTCTCCTGCGTGCAGCCGCGCGTGGCCGTGTTCGGCAAGAAGGACTACCAGCAGCTCATGGTGGTGCGCAACATGTGCCGCCAGTTCCAGCTGCCGGTGGAAGTGCTGGCGCACGAGACCGTGCGCGCCGACGACGGCCTGGCGCTGTCGTCGCGCAACCGCTACTTGAGCGAGGCCGAGCGCGCCGAGGCGCCGGCGCTGTACGCCGAGCTGCGCGCCATCGAGCATCGGCTGGCCGCCGGCGCGACCGACGCGGTCGCTCTGGAGGCCGAGGCCGCCGCCAGCCTGGCGCGCCGTGGCTGGCAGGTGGACTACATCTCGGTGCGCCGCCAGCGCGACCTGAAGCGTCCGGAGGCCGCCGACCTGGCCGCCGGCGAACCGCTGGTGGCGCTGGCCGCCGCCAAGCTGGGCGCGACCCGGTTGATCGACAACCTGGAACTCGCCTACCGGGCGTAGCCGCCGGGCGGCGGGCGCGGCCCGCCGCTGTCAGAATTGCCAGCTTACGGCGTGGCCGCCGCCACGGCAGACTGCGGGTATTCACAAGAATGCCAGCAGTCTTTGCCCATGCAGCTACGCTCCGATCTCGATTCCCTGCTCGCTTCGCTGACCCCGCGCGAACGCGAAATCGTCCTCTATGTGGCCACCGGGCGCGCCAACAAGGTCATCGCCATCGACCTGGGCATTTCGCTGCGCACGGCCGAGGCCCATCGCGCCCACATCTTCGAAAAACTCGGCGTCCGCAACGCCATGCAGCTGGCGTGCCGGCTGTGCGAGCACTGGCGCGCGGGGGCGTCGCCGTTGCTGCGGTATCCCGACGCGGCTGCGGTTTGCGCTGGCGCTTCCGATTCTTCCGCCTCCGCCGCTGCATCCGATTCGTCCAGTCCTGGTTCGCAGCCTGTCCGTCCGGCCGCCCCGCGCTGCCGGGGCCGGTCCTAGCGCGGGTCGCCAGGTCCGGAAACGCGCAGGCCCGCCAGAAGGCGGGCCTGTCGTGTCGCGGCCGGATAGTCGGGTATCGCTGTCCGTCGCGTTCAGCCGTTGCCGGCGGCGCTCAAGGGCACTGCGGCGCGGCGGCCTTGGACAGCTCGTCGATCGGGTCCAGGTCGGGCTGGCGGGTCAGGTTGTAGTTCAGGTTGGGCGTCTGGCCGGCGATGGAGCGCACGCGCAGCACATTGTTGGCGGCGGCGGCGAACTCGGCGCGCACATTGCCCTTGCCGTCCAGCAGGATCACGCGCGACGGGCGCTCGTCGGTGGCGTTCCAGCAGCCTTGTTCGACCACCGGCGCGCCCTGCTTGGCGTCGCTTTCCAGGTAGGCGACGCGGCCGCGCCAGCGGCCGTTGGGCGCCAGCGTCAGCGTCACGCGCTGCGCCGTGCATTGCATGGCGGGCGAGAAGCAGGGCAGCGTGCCCATGTAGGTTTGCGGCTGCGGCACGAGGCTGTGCGCGGCGGCGCTGGGCGTGGATGCCGGCAGGGCCGGGGCGGGCGCCGCGCCCGAGGCGGCGGCGCTGTCGGCGCCTTCGGGCACGGCCTGGCCGTCCTCGGTGGTATGGCCAGCTTGCGCGGCCTGGGCCTGCTGGCTGGCGGTCTTGCGGGAGGCGTCGGGCTTGAGCGCGATCTGCACTTGCGACGGCGCGCGCAGGACGGTGCGGTAGCCGGCGCCGGAGCCCTGGGACTGGGCGTCCGTGACGGTGCTTTCAGCCGGAGGGTCGTAATAGCCTTCGGTGCGCTGTTGCGCGCAGCCGGCGATGCCCAGCGCCGAGCCGGCCAGCAGCAGCGCCATGATGTTGAATTTGCGGGGGCGGGTGGAGGTATCGTCGCGCGCGGTCATCATGGCAGCTTATCCGTGAATTGAGTCTGTCTCCGATTTTACGCACTTATGCGAAGATTCGATACGAATCCAATCGCCGCTCCGTCGAGCGGCCGGCCTTTATGCGCAAATTACGACACGTCCCCGGGCATGACCGCCTGGCATGCTTGCACCGCCCGTCCCGTATCCACGGGGCCTGGCTGGACGCCGGGGGCGCATGACGGCCATGTGGCAAGCCTTTGACCTGCCTCAATCCCTGTTCCTGGTTCTGGCGGCCCTGGCCGGCCTGGCCGTGGGCGGCTGGCTGACGCTGCTGACCCATCGGCTGCCGCGCATGATGGAACGAGAGTGGCAGGCGCATTGCCAGGAGTCCGCCGAGCCGGCCGCCGCCACGGGGCAGGCGTGCGCCCCGGCCTATGGCCTGCGCGCGCCGGCCTCGCATTGTCCGCAGTGCTCGGCGCCGGTCCGGGGCTGGCGCACCCTGCCGCTGGCGGGCTGGCTGCTGCTCAAGGGGCGCTGCGCGGCCTGCGGCGCCGCCATCGGCTGGCGCTATCCCGTGATCGAACTGCTGACCGCCGTCTTGTTCGTTGCCTGCGCCTGGCGCTTCGGGCCCACGCCCATCGCGCTGTGCGGCATGGGCCTGTCGGCCGCCCTGGTGGCATTGGCCTGGATCGACCTGGAGAGCACGCTGCTGCCCGACGCGATTACCTTGCCGCTGGCCTGGGCCGGGCTGCTGGTCAATCTGGGCGACGGTTTCACGCCGCTGCCGCTGGCGGTGCTGGGCGCGGTGGCCGGCTATGGTTTCCTGTGGCTGATTTTTCACGCGTTCCGCTACTTCACGGGGCGCGAGGGCATGGGCTACGGCGATTTCAAGTTGCTGGCCGCGCTGGGCGCATGGTTCGGCGTGGGTGCGCTGCCCATGCTGCTGCTGGCGGCGTCGCTGGCCGGCGTGCTGGTGGGCGGTACGATGACGCTGGCCGGCCGCGCCAGCCGTGGCCAACCCTTGCCTTTCGGACCCTACCTGGCACTGGCCGGGGTGGCGGTGCTGCTGCTGGGCGGCGAGCCCGGGCTGGCAAGGCTGTTGCCATGACCACCGGGCATGGCGCGGGCGCGCGAGCGGTCATACATGGGGCGAAGGCTATGAGCATATTCAAGATAGGTTTGACGGGCGGGATCGGCTCGGGCAAGTCGCGCGTGGCGGACATGCTGGCCGAGTGGGGCGCGTCCGTGGTGGACACCGACGAGATCGCGCGCGCGCTGACCGTCGCGGGCGGTTCGGCCATGCCCGCGATCGAGCAGGCGTTCGGCGCCGGGGCGCTGGCCGAGGACGGTTCGCTGGACCGCGCCTGGATGCGCGAGCGCGCCTTCGCCGATGCGTCGGTGCGGCAGCGGCTGGAAGCCGTGCTGCATCCGTTGATCGGCGATGAGACGGAGCGCCAGGCCGAAGCGGCGCGCGGCTGCTATCTGGTGTTCGTGGTGCCGCTATTGGTCGAGTCGCTGCCGCGCTGGCGGCCGCGCGTGGACCGCATCTGCGTGGTCGATTGCGATCCCGCCACGCAGGTCGCGCGCGTGCAGTCGCGCAGCGGGCTGACGGAGCCTGCCATACGGCGTATCATGGCGGCACAGGCTGCGCGGGCAAGCCGGCTGGCGGTCGCGGACGATGTCGTCGACAACGATGGCGACACCACACCGGAACAATTGCGCGCGCGGACGAAGACCGTGCATGAGCGTTGGTTGGCGTTGGCGGCCGCAAGGCCGTGAGCCTGGCGCCAATGCGGCGCTCATGAATAACCCGGCCCATGCGGCCGACTCCTGACGGGCCTGCATATAGCGTGATTGTTTACGAGTATCCCTTCAACGAGCGCATCCGCGCTTATCTGCGGCTGGAATACCTGTTCGACAGGCTGTTCTTCTTCGCCCGCGAGGGAGATTTCCGCCAACACCAGGTCGCCGTCACCGCCTTGTTCGACCTGCTCGACGCGTGCGAGCGCACCGACATCAAGGGTGCGCTGCTGCAGGACCTGGAACGGCAGCGCCTGGCGCTTGGTGCATTGCGCGACCATCCCGGCGTGGCCCAGGACGCGCTCGAAGGCATGCTGCGTGAAATGGAGAAGATCGCGCAAACGTTGTCGGCGACCGGCAAGACCGGCCAGTCGCTGCGCGAGAACGAATGGCTGACCAGCCTGCGCGGCCGCCTGTCGGTGGCGGGCGGCGCGATCCAGGTCGACATGCCCTCGTACTATTCCTGGCAGCACAAGCCCCAGGCCGCGCGCTGCGCCGACCTGCAGGCCTGGACCGCGCCCTTCGTTCCCCTGTACGACGGCCTGACGCTGGCGCTGCGCCTGTTGCGCGAGTCCGGCCGCAAGAGCGACACCGTGGCCGAGCAGGGCGCCTACCAGCAGATGCTGGGCGGCAAGCAGTTCCAGATGCTGCGCGTGTGGGTGGACCCGGCGCACGGCGTGTTTCCCGAGATCAGCGCCAATAAGTATATGATCTGGATACGTTTTTCCACCCAGGACGGGGATTTCAAGCCCCAGCCGGTGGCGCGGGACGTGCCCTTCCAGATGACGCTCTGCAATTCCTGAGCGCGGGGCCTTCAGGCCCCGATTCCTGTTGCGGGCTATTTCAGCGCGGCCGGGCATCATACGAATTCAACGTCGCCTAGTAGACAATACGGCTTTTCCCGCTCGCGCCGGATCCGCTTCCATGTCTCAAAGCCGTCCCGTTACTCCGCCTTCCCGTTGGACCCGACGCCGCTTGCTCGGGTGGGCCATCCTGCTGCTGGTCGTCGCCGGCATCGCCTGGCTGGCGCTGCGGCCTGCTGCCAAGCCCGGCGCGGGACGCCCTGGCGCGGGACGCGGTCAGATGGCCGCCATGGCCAACATGGCCGTGCCGGTGCGCGCGGCGGCCGCGGTCAAGCAGGACATCGATATCTATCTCAAGTCCCTGGGCACCGTCACGGCCTACAACACCGTCACCGTGCGCAGCCGCGTCAGCGGCGAGCTGGTGGACGTGCCGTTCCAGGAAGGCCAGACCGTCAAGGCCGGCGATCTGCTGGCGCAGGTGGACCCGCGCGCCTTCCAGGTCGCGCTGGCCCAGGCCCAGGGCACCCAGATGCAGAACCTGGCTCAGCTGGAAAACGCCCGCCGCGACCTGCAGCGCTACCAGGCCCTGTACAAGCAGGACTCCATCGCCAAACAGCAGGTCGACACGCAGGCCGCGCTGGTGCGCCAGTACGAAGGCACGGTCAAGAGCGACCAGGCCAATGTCGACAATGCCAAGCTGCAGCTGGACTACTCGCGCATCACCGCGCCCATCAGCGGCCGCCTCGGCCTGCGCCAGGTGGACAAGGGCAACCTGGTGTCCAGTTCCGATACCAACGGCCTGGTGGTCATCACCCAGACCCAGCCCATCTCCGTGGTGTTCACGCTGCCCGAGACCCAGCTGCCCGAAGTGCGGGCCGAGCTGGCGGCCGGCCACAAGCTGACCGTGGAAGCCTATGATCGGGCCGATACCCGCCGCATCGCCAGCGGCAAGCTGGAAACGCTGGACAACCAGATCGACGTCACCACCGGCACGCTCAAGCTCAAGGCGCGCTTCGACAATGCCGACGACGCACTGTTTCCGAACCAGTTCGTCAACGCGCGCCTGCACGTGACCACGCGCAAGGACGCCACCGCGATTCCCGTCGCGGCGGTGCAGCAGGGCTCGGCCGGCGCCTTCGTCTTCCTGGTCCAGGACGACGATACGGTGGCCGTGCGGCAGGTCAAGCTGGGCGCCGTCAACAACGGCATGGTGGCGGTCAACGAGGGCCTGCAGCCCGGCGACCGGGTCGTGACCGAGGGCACCGACCGCCTGCGCGCCGGCGCCAAGGTCGACGTCGCCAAGGGATCGGACACGATACCCAAGTCGACCGACAAGTCGCTGGGCGCGGGCGCGCCCGCCGGCACCACCCCGGCCACCCGATAAGCGGACGCCGCCGTGAGCCCGTCGCGCCTGTTCATCCTGCGGCCCGTGGCCACCACGCTGTCGATGGTGGCCATCCTGATCGCCGGCTTCATCGCCTACCGGCTGTTGCCGGTGTCGGCCCTGCCGGAAGTGGATTACCCGACCATCCAGGTGACCACGCTGTACCCCGGCGCCAGCCCCGACGTGATGACCTCGCTGGTCACTTCGCCGCTGGAGCGCCAGTTCGGACAGATGCCGGGCCTGAACCAGATGTCGTCCACCAGCTCCGGGGGCGCGTCGGTCATCACGCTGCAATTCAACCTGAGCCTGCCGCTGGACGTGGCCGAGCAGCAGGTGCAGGCGGCCATCAACGCGGCCTCCAACCTGCTGCCCAACGACCTGCCGGTGCCGCCGACCTACAACAAGGTCAATCCGGCCGACGCCGCCGTGCTGACGCTGGCGATCACCTCGCCCACCATGCCGCTGCCGCAGGTGCGCGACCTGGTGGACACGCGCGTCGCGCAGAAGCTGTCGCAGATTCCGGGCGTGGGCCTGGTCAGCGTGGCCGGCGGCCAGCGGCCGGCGGTGCGCGTGCAGGTCAATCCGCAGGCGCTGGCCGCCAACGGCATGTCGCTGTCGGACCTGCGCACGGCCATCGTCGGCGCCAACGTCAACCAGCCCAAGGGCAACCTGGACGGCCCGCTACGCTCGACCACGATCAACGCCAACGACCAGCTCAAGACGCCCACCGACTACAACAGCCTGATCATCGCCTACAAGAACAACGCGCCGCTGCGCCTGTCGGACGTGGCGCGCGCGGTGGAAGGGGCCGAGGACGTGCGGCAGGCGGCCTGGGCGGGCGACAAGCCGGCGATCCTGCTGAACATCCAGCGCCAGCCCGGCGCCAACGTGATCGACGTGGTCAACCGGATCAATGCGTTGCTGCCGCAGCTGCGCGCGTCGCTGCCCGCCACGCTGGACGTGACCGTGGTGTCCGACCGCACCCAGACCATCCGCGATTCGGTGGCCGACGTGCAGTTCGAGATGCTGCTGGCCGTGGCGCTGGTGGTGATGGTGACCTTCGTGTTCCTGCGCAGCCTCACGGCCACGTTGATTCCCAGCGTGGTGGTGCCACTGTCGCTGGTGGGCACCTTCGGCATCATGTACCTGGCCGGTTTCTCCATCAACAACCTGACGCTGATGGCGCTGACCATCGCCACCGGTTTCGTGGTGGACGACGCCATCGTCATGATCGAGAACATCGCCCGCCATATCGAGGAGGGCGAGAGCCCGCTGCAGGCGGCGCTCAAGGGCGCCTCGCAGATCGGCTTCACGCTGATCTCGCTGACCTTCTCTCTGATCGCCGTGCTGATCCCGCTGCTCTTCATGACCGAGGTGGTGGGCCGGCTGTTCCGCGAGTTCGCGATCACGCTGGCGGTGTCCATCCTGATTTCCCTGTTCGTATCGCTGACGCTCACGCCGATGATGTGCGCGCGCCTGCTGCGCGCCGAGTCCGAGCAGCGCCACGGACGCTTCCACCAGGTCACGGGCGCCTTCATCGACCGCGTCATCGCCGCCTACGACCGCATGCTGCAGGTGGTGCTGCGGCACCAGCCGCTGACGCTGCTGGTGGCCCTGGCGACCTTCGCGCTCACGGTGCTGCTGTACATCATGATCCCCAAGGGATTCTTCCCGCAGCAGGACACGGGCCTGATCCAGGCCATCACCCAGGCGCCGCAATCGATCTCCTTCACGGCCATGGCCGAGCGCCAGCAGGCCGCCGCCAGCAAGGCGCTGGAGGATCCGGACGTGGCCGCCGTGTCGTCCTTCATCGGCGTGGACGGCAGCAATGCCACGCTCAGCGCCGGCCGCATGCTGATCGCGCTCAAGCCGCATGCCGAGCGTAGCGGCGACCTGCGCGCGGTCATGGCGCGGCTGCAGGACTCGCTGGCCACGCAGGACGGCCTGACCGTCTACATGCAACCGGTGCAGGACCTGACCATCGAGGACCGCGTCAGCCGCACGCAGTACCAGATGACGCTCTCCAATCCCGACCTGGGCGTGCTGAGCCTATGGACGCCCAAGCTGGTCGAGCGGCTGCGCCAGGTACCGGGCCTGTCGGACGTGACCGATGACCTGCAGGACGAGGGCTTGCAGACCTGGGTGGAGATCGACCGCGACGCGGCCTCGCGCCTGGGCATCACGGCCGCCGTGGTCGACGAGGCCCTGTACGACGCCTTCGGCCAGCGGCTGATCTCCACGATTTTCACGCAGTCGAACCAGTACCGCGTGGTGCTGGAGGCGCAGCCGCAGTTCCAGACCAATCCGGCGGCGCTGGGCCAGATCCACGTGCCGACGTCGACGGGCGGACAGGTGCCGCTGTCCTCGGTGGCGCGCATCACCGAAGGCAAGACCGTGCTGGCCGTGAACCGGCTGGACCAGTTCCCTATGGTGACGGTGTCGTTCAACCTGGCGCCGGGCGCCTCGCTGTCCGGCGCCGTCGAGGACATCAAGGCCGCCGAGGCCGAGATCGGCATGCCGGCCGGCGTGGAGACGCGCTTCCAGGGCGCGGCGCTGGCGTTCCAGAATTCACTGACGAGCACGCTGTGGCTGATACTGGCGGCGGTGGTCACCATGTACATCGTGCTGGGCGTGCTGTACGAGAGCTACATCCATCCCATCACCATTTTGTCGACCTTGCCCTCGGCCGGCGTGGGGGCGCTGCTGGCGCTGCTGATCAGCGGCACCGAGCTGGACATGATCGGCATCATCGGCATCATCCTGCTGATCGGCATTGTCAAGAAGAACGCGATCATGATGATCGACTTCGCGCTCGATGCCGAGCGCAAGCGCGGCCTGTCGCCGCGCGCGGCCATCCACGAGGCGGCGCTGCTGCGTTTCCGTCCCATCCTGATGACCACGCTGGCGGCGCTGTTCGGGGCGCTGCCGCTGATGCTGTCCACCGGCACGGGCGCTGAGTTGCGCCAGCCGCTGGGCCTGGTGATGGTGGGCGGGCTGCTGCTGAGCCAGGTGCTGACGCTGTTCACCACGCCGGTCATCTACCTGATGTTCGACCGCTTGTCGCGCCGCTGGCGCGGCGCGCGTCCCGCGCGGGCCGGGGACGCCTCATGATCATCTCGGCGCCCTTCATCGTCCGTCCGGTGGCGACCACGCTGCTCACCCTGGCGGTCGTGCTGGCGGGGCTGCTGTCGTTCTTCCTGCTGCCGGTGGCGCCGCTGCCGCAGGTGGATATCCCCACCATCTCGGTGTCGGCCAGCCTGCCCGGCGCCAGCCCCGAGACCATGGCCTCCAGCGTGGCCACGCCGCTGGAGCGCTCGCTGGGCAGCATCGCCGGCGTGACCGAGATGACCTCCAGCAGCTCGCAGGGCTCGACCCGCGTCACGCTGCAGTTCGACCTGAGCCGCGATATCAATGGCGCCGCGCGCGACGTGCAGGCCGCCATCAACGCGGCGCGCTCGCTGCTGCCGACCAGCCTGCGCAGCAATCCCACGTATCACAAGTCCAACCCGTCGGACGCGCCCATCATGACGCTGGCGCTGACGTCCGACACGCTCAGCCAGGGCCAGCTCTACGATCTGGCCTCGACCATCGTGGCGCAGAAGCTGTCGCAGGTGGACGGCGTGGGCGAAGTGACGGTGGGCGGCAGCTCGCTGCCGGCAGTGCGTGTCACCGTGCTGCCCGGCGCGCTGGCCAATCGTGGCGTGTCGCTGGACGAGGTGCGCACGGCGCTGGCCAATGCCAACGCCAACCGCCCCAAGGGCGTGCTGGAGAACGACCGCTATCACTGGCAGGTCATGGTCAACGACCAGCTCAGCCGCGCCGAGCAATACAAGCCGCTGATCGTGGCCTGGCGCGATGGCGCGCCGGTGCGCGTGTCGGACGTGGCTAAGGTCGAGGATTCGGTTGAAGATCTCTACCAGACGGGCTTCTTCAACGATCGCAAGGCCATCCTGATGATCCTGCGGCGCCAGGCCGACGCCAACATCATCGAAACGGTGGACGCGGTGCGCGCCCAGCTGCCCATGTTGTCCGCGCTGATGCCGGCCGACGTCAAGATGTCGGTGGCGCAGGACCGCACGCCCAGCATCCGCGCCTCGCTGCACGAGGCCGAGCTGACGCTGATCATCGCCGTGGGCCTGGTGGTGCTGGTGGTGCTGCTGTTCCTGCGCCGCTGGCGCGCCGCGCTGATCCCCAGCGTCGCCGTGCCGGTGTCGCTGATCGGTACCTTCTGCGTCATGTACCTGTGCGGCTTCACGCTGAACACGATCTCGCTGATGGCGCTGATCGTGGCCACCGGCTTCGTGGTGGATGATGCCATCGTGGTGCTGGAGAACATCATGCGCCACGTCGAACGCGGCATGTCGCCGATGCGCGCCGCGCTGCGCGGGTCGCGCGAAGTTGGTTTCACCGTGCTGTCCATGAGCCTGTCGCTGGTGGCCGTGTTCATCCCGATCCTGCTGATGGGCGGCGTGGTCGGGCGCCTGTTCCGCGAGTTCGCCGTCACGCTGTCGGCCGCCATCGCGGTGTCGCTGGTGGTGTCGTTGACGCTCACGCCGATGATGTGCGCGCGCCTGCTGCGCGCCGAGCCGGCCGAGCCCCGGCCGCCGGGCCGGCTGGCGCGCTGGTCCGAGCGCGGCTTCGAGGCCATGCAGGAAGGCTACCGCCGCACGCTGGGCTGGGCGCTGGCGCATGGCCGGCTGATGATGCTGATCCTGGCCGCGGCCGTGGGGCTGAACGTCTATCTGTATGCGGTGGTGCCCAAGGGCTTCTTCCCGCAGCAGGACACCGGCCAGCTGCTAGGTTTTTTCCGCGTCGACCAGGGCACTTCGTTCCAGGCCACCGTGCCCAAGCTGGATGCGCTGCGCAAGGTGGTGCTGGCCGATCCCGCCGTGCAGAGCATGACCGGTTTCGCCGGCGGGCGCGGCGGCAGCAACAGCAGCTTCATGCAGATCCAGCTCAAGCCGCTGGAAGAGCGCGGCGTGTCGGCCGACGTGGTCATCAACCGCCTGCGCGGCAAGCTGCAGAACATGCCGGGCGCGCGCATGTTCCTGGTGGCGCAGCAGGACATCCGCATCGGCGGCCGTTCCAGCCAGGGCTCGTATGACTACACGCTGATGTCCGGCGACCTGCAGCTGCTGCGGACCTGGATGCCCAAGGTGCAGCGCGCCATGGCCGAGGTGCCCGAGATCACTGACGTCGACACCGACGTCGAGGACAAGGGGCGCCAGATCAACCTGGTGATCGACCGCGAGGCCGCGACCCGGCTGGGCGTCAGCATGAGCACCATCTCCACCGTGCTCAACAATTCCTTCAGCCAGCGCCAGGTATCGGTGATGTACGGCCCGCTCAACCAGTATCACGTGGTGATGGGCGTGGATCCGCGCTTCGCGCAGGATATCCAGTCGCTCAAGCAGGTGGAAGTGATCACCGCCACCGGCGCGCGCGTGCCCATGTCGGCCTTTGCCCGCTTCGAGGACGCCAATGCGCCGCTGAGCGTGCAGCACCAGGGGTTGTTCGTGGCCGACACAGTGTCGTTCAGCCTGGCTCCCGGCGTGTCGCTGGGCCAGGCCACGGCCGCCATCGACGCGGCGGTGGCGCGCATCGGCCTGCCGTCGGATCAAATCCAGGCGGGCTTCCAGGGCACCGCCGCCGCCCTGCAGCAGACGCTGGCGCAGCAGCCCTGGCTGATCCTGGCCGCGCTGGTCACCATGTACATCGTGCTGGGCATCCTGTACGAGAGCTTCGTGCACCCGCTGACCATCCTGTCGACGCTGCCTTCCGCCGGCCTGGGCGCGCTGCTGGCCCTGCTGATGCTGCGCCAGGACTTCACGCTGATCGCGCTGATCGGCGTGTTCCTGCTGATCGGCATCGTCAAGAAGAACGCCATCATGATGGTGGACTTCGCGCTGGAGGCCGAGCGCACGCAGGGGCTGGCGCCGCGCGACGCGATCTTCCAGGCCTGCCTGACGCGCTTCCGTCCCATCATGATGACGACCATGGCCGCCATCTTCGGCGCGCTGCCGCTGATGCTGGCCACCGGCGCTGGCGTCGAGATGCGCCAGCCGCTGGGCATCACCATCGTGGGCGGCCTGGTGTTGAGCCAGATCCTGACGCTCTACACCACGCCCGTGGTTTATCTCTATCTGGACCGCTTCCGTCTCTGGGCCGCGCGCAGGCGCCGTTCCGGCGGCGCGGCGGCCGTTTCCTCAGAACATCCATGACCCGCAACGCCAAGCCGTCGTTTCCCCTCCTGCCGCTGCGCGGCGCCGTCGCGCTCGCGCTGTGCGCCCTGCTGGGCGCCTGCGCCGTCGGGCCCGACTATCAGCGTCCGGCGCTGGACATCGGCGCGTCCTACAAGGAAGGGCAGGGCGAGGTGCCGGGCTGGAAGCCCGCCGAACCGCGCGACCAGGCCGATCGCGGCGCATGGTGGCGCGTCTATGGCGACGCCACGCTGGACGGCCTGGTCGAGCGCTTGAACGCATCGAACCAGACCATCGCGCAGGCCGAGGCCAACTACCGCCAGGCGCTGGGCCTGGTGCGCGGCGCGCGCGCCGGCTTTTTCCCGACAGTGGGCGCCAATGCCGGCGTCACGCGCTCGGGCAGCGGCGGCGGCACGCAGGGCGGCTCGTCCTCGTCGGGCGGCAATGTGTCGAATCAGTATTCGCTGAGCGGCAGCGTCAGCTGGGAGCTGGACGTGTGGGGCCGCGTGCGCCGCTCGGTCGAGTCGTCCGAGGCCGGCGCCGCCGCCAGCCAGGCCGATCTGGCCGCCACGCGGCTGAGCGCGCAGGCCAGTCTGGTGCTGACCTATCTGCAATTGCGCGTGCTGGACGAACAGAAGCGCCTGCTGGACGCCACCGTCGCGGCCTATGAACGGTCGCTGCGCCTGACGCAGAACCGCTACGAGGTCGGCGTGGCGGCGCAGGCGGATGTGGCCGTGGCGCGCACGCAGCTGGAAAACACGCGCGCCCAGTCCATCGACCTGGATTGGCAGCGCGGGCAGTACGAGCACGCCATCGCCGTGTTGATGGGGCAGGCGCCGTCGCAGTTCAGCCTGACGCCCGCGCCGTTCACGCAGCAGCTGCCGCGGATCCCGGTGGGGCTGCCGTCCGAGCTGCTGGAGCGGCGTCCCGACGTGGCGGCGGCGGAGCGCCGCGCGGCGGCCGCCAATGCCGATATCGGCGTGGCGCAGGCGGCCTGGTTCCCCAGCCTGACGCTGTCGGCGGACGGCGGGTTCCGCAGCGGCCAGTTCGCCGAGCTGCTGACCGCGCCGGCGCGCTTCTGGTCGCTCGGCCCGGCGCTGGCATTGACCGTATTCGATGGCGGCGCGCGCCAGGCCAAGGTGGATCAGGCGCGCGCGGCCTATGACGCGCAGGCGGCCGCCTATCGGCAGGCAGCGCTCACCGGCCTGCGCGAGGTCGAGGACTATCTGATCCAGCTGCGCGTCATGGAACAGGAGCAGGTGGTGCAGGGCCGCGCGCTGGAGGCGGCGCGCGAATCGCTGCGCCTGGTCCGCAACCAGTACGAGGCCGGCCTGGTGGACTATCTGAGCGTGTCGGTGGTGCAGGCCACGGCGCTCAACAGCGAGCGCAGCGCGCTGAGCCTGCTGGGCAACCGGCTGGCCGCCAGCGTCAACCTGATCGTGGCGCTGGGCGGCGGCTGGGATGGCTTGAATCCGCCGCCGGCGCAGGCCGCGACGGCGCCCGCGGATGCCGGGCCGGCGGCTGCCGTCGCCGAGCCGGCTGCGGCGACGCCGGCGCGACCCTAGTCCTGGATCAGCCGCGCGGCGTGAAGGCGATGGTCAGCGCGGCCACCACGGCGGGCACGCCGAACACCAGCAGCAGAATGGGCAGTTCCTCGCGCACCGTGTAGCCGGCGCGGCTCACGCCGATCCACAGGTTCACGATCGACAGCAGCAGCCACGCCGGGATGAACAGCTTGGCGGCCAGCACGAGCGCGGCGGAGTCGCCGCCCCAGAGCCGGCCGAACAGCAGGAACACCGCCAGCACCAGCAGGCCATTGCAGATGGTCAGCAGCATGTGCATGTCTTTTCCTTCATGAATGACGCGCGGGCGCCGCCGGTGCGTTCCGGCGGCGCGCATGGTCCGCCCGCCGTTTACTTGGTGGTGTAGCCGCCGTTGATCAGGATGGTCTGGCCGGTGATCCACCAGCCGTCCGACACCAGGAAGCGGATGAAGGGCACCACGTCCTCGATGTCGGTCAAGCCGGTCTTGGAGAATGGCGACAGCGCGGCGGCGGCCTTGTGGTACGCCACCGCGTCGGCGCCTTCGGCCGGATAGAAGAAGGGCGTGTCCATCGGACCGGGGCCGACCGCCGTCACCGAGATGCCGCGGATGCCGTATTCCTTGGACGCGGCGCGGGTGTAGTGCTCGACCGGCGCCTTGGTGCCCGCGTAGGCGGCGTAGAACGGCGTGTAGGCGCCCAGCAGCGAAGTGACCAGCGTGCAGATCTTGCCGTTGTCGTTGACGTGACGACCCGCTTCGCGCAGGAAGAAGAACGCGGCCTTCGAGTTGACCGCCGTCATCTCGTCGTACTCGGCCTCGGTGATCTCGGTGAAAGGCTTCTTCAGCACCTTGCCCACCGTGTTGATCGCGATGTCGGGCCGGCCGACGGCGGCCACCGCGTCGGCGAACAGTTTTTCCATGGCGCCGGCCGAGCTCAGGTCGGCCTGCAACGCCACCGCCTGCGTGCCCAACTGCTTTACCGCCGCCACGGTGGCGTCGGCGTCCGCCTTGGTCGCCGGACTGTTGTAGTGGATCGCCACGGCGCGCGCGCCCTGTTGCGCCAAGTCGCGGGCGATCAGCCCGCCCAGGTTCTTCGCGCCGCCCGCGATGATGATGGTCTTGCCCTTGATGCCGTGATCCGCCATGAGAGGCTCCTGATTGCGGGGCCGCCGGATTGCGGCCGCTCATGGAAGGGAATGATATATTCCACAAAATCAGGATAAAGCTGTTAATTCTGTCTTTACTGTCCAGAATTAACGAACATTCTGGCGGCTTCGGCTTCGGCTTCGGCTTCGGCTTCGGCTTCGGCTTCGGCTTCGGCTTCGGCCAGACGGGTTGGTGCTCCCCGCCGCCCGTCCCTCATCGACTCATACGCCGGCTCGCGGCCGGACCCTGCATGGATAGGATCGACCTGTTTCGCGTCTACGCCCGCGTCGTCGAATGCGCCAACTTCACCCGCGCCGCGGATACGCTGGGCTTGCCCCGTTCCACCGTGTCGGCGGCCATCCAGGAACTGGAGGGCCGGGTCGGCGCGCGGCTCCTGAACCGCACCACGCGCCAGGTCGCGCCCACGCGCGAGGGCGAGGTCTTTTACGCGCGCTGCCTGCGCCTGATCGAAGACATGGAAGAGGCCGAGAACCTGTTCCGCCAGGCCTCGGTCGGGCCGCGCGGCGTGCTGCGCGTGGACGTGCCGGGCCGGGTGGGGCGGTTGATCGTGGCGCCGGCGCTGCCCGCGTTTCTCGACGCGTATCCGCAGATCGACATCACGCTGGGCGTGACGGACCGCGCCGTCAACCTGATCGAGGAAGGCGTGGATTGCGCGCTGCGCGTGGGCGAGCTGCCGGATTCTGGACTGGTGGCGCGCACGATGGGCAAGCTGCCGCTCATCAATGTCGCCAGCCCGGCTTATCTGGCGCGCCACGGCGTGCCGCGCACGCCGGCGGACCTGGACGCGCATGCCTGCGTGCACTACGCCTCGCCGTCCACGGGCCGCGTCGCGCCATGGGAATGGCTGGAAGGGCAGGTCGCGCGCATACGCACGCTGCCCGGCCGCGTCACGGTCAACAATGCTGAAGCCTATATCGCCAGCTGCCTGGCCGGGCTGGGGCTGATCCAGATCCCGGCCTATGACGTGCGCCAGCATCTCGCGTCGGGCGAGCTGGTGGCCGTGATGCCGGACCATCTGCCCGCGCCCATGCCGATGACTCTGCTCTATCCGCAGCGACGGCTGCCGTCGCGCAGGGTGCAGGTGTTCGCGGACTGGCTCGAGGCCCTGCTGCGCGAGGCCTGCGAGCCGGCGTGACGCGGCGGCGGCATGGTTGCCTTCGGCGCGTGCAGATGCCGGATCAGCGTTCGGCGTCAGGCGCGGCGGGCGGTTTGCGTTCCGCCTCCAGCTCGGCCAGCGAGGCGCTGCGCAGCGGCTCCGGGAAGCCGCCCGACACCAGGTGTGCCAGCGCCGCGTCGATCCGCTGCCAGCCTTCCGGCTCGCGCAGCGGCAGGCCCAGGAAATGGCTTTCGGTCTTGGCGCGCAGCGTCAGGTAGAGCACGCCGGCCAGCATCACGCTGACGACGGCGGGCGCGTCCAGGCCGGGGCTGAGCCCGTCGATGCGGTCGATGAAGTCGCGCGCGGCGCGTTCGCGCCGCTCGGCCAGCGGGGCCGACACCTCATTGCGTTCGATCAGCTCCCAGCGCCGCACTTCGCGCAAGGTGTCGTTGCCGGCCAGTGCCTCGACCTGCGCGCGCAGCATGGACAGCACCAGGTCGGCTGGCGTGCGCTGGCTGGCCTCGTCGGACAGCAGCAGGCCAGGATTGCGCGTCCAGAAATCCTGTTCCTGCATCCAGGCCAGCATCAGGCCGGGCATGCCGTCGAAGTAGCGGTAGATCAGTTCCTTGCTGACGCCGGCGCGCTTGGCGATGGCGTTGATGCCGACGCCGCCCATGCCCGTTTCCCGGATCTGTTCCTCCAGGGCCTGCAGGATCTGGCGTTCGGTTTTCTCGCGTCGGGACATGGGCGCATTCCTTCGATGGGGCGGGCCGCCGGCGCGCGGCGGCGTGGCGCGCCGGCGTTTTTGGGCGTCTGCTGAATTCTAAAGAGGAATCCGCGAATCGACGAACGCCCGCGTCGGCATGGCCCGATCGAAGGTGGAACGGCCCGCGCGCGAGGCACGCGGGCGCCAGCCTAGCTCACGCCTAAAGCCCGATCGCGCCCAGGTCCGGACGCCGCAGGTGCCAGTCCGTGGCGGCCTGGAAGGCCATGCCGATACGGCCCAGCGCTGCCTCGCCGTGGGGGCTGCCCAACAGTTGCACGCCCACGGGCAAGCCGTCGGCGGTGAAGCCGGCCGGCAGCGCCAGGCCGGATGCGTTGACGTAGTTGCCGGCGCGTGTGAAGGCCGCCAGCGGCGTCGCCGTTTCGTCGACCTCCTCGAGACGGCAGGCGGCGAAGGGCAGGCAAGGCGTCAGCAGCGCGTCGGCGTCGCGCATCCATTCGGCCCAGGCCGCGCAGGCGCGGGCGTGCGCCTGCAGCGCCAGCACGTAGTCCGCCGCGCCCGTGCCCTTGCCCGCCAGCACGCGGGCGCGCACATGCCTGCCGAACGGCAGGGAGGCGTCCTCGATGTATTCGCGGTGCAGCGCATAGGCTTCGGCGGCGATGATCACGCCATTGCGCAGCATCATGTCGTGGAAGTCGAACGGGAAGGGCGTTTCGCGCACCTCGGCGCCCAGTTCGATCAGCGCGCGGCGCGTGTCGTCCAGCGCGGCCAGCACGGCGCCATCCACTTCGATCGGGTATTGCGCCGGCGGCATCATGGCGATGCGCATGCCGCGCAGGGGTTGCGCGCCGGCGGGCCTCTCGGGCATCTGGAAGGCCGGCACGCCCTGCGTGAGCGGATCCCTGGGATCGGCGCCGGCCATGGCTTGCGTCAGCAGCAGCGCGTCGCGCACGTCGCGCGTCAGCGGGCCGATGGAGTCCAGCGTGCCGGATAGCGGCACCGCGCCATGCAGGCTGACCAGCCCGCGCGTGGTCTTCAGGCCGGTGACGCCGTTGAGCGCCGCCGGGATGCGTACAGAACCGCCCGTGTCCGAGCCCAGCGCGGCGGGCGCCAGGCCGGCGGCCACGGCCACGCCCGAGCCGCTGGACGAGCCGCCCGGAATGCGCGCGTGTTCCAGGTCCCAGGGATTGCGCGGCGTGCCCATCACGGGATTGGTGCCCCAGCCGCCGAATGCGAACTCGACCATGTGCAGCTTGCCCAGCGGCACCATGCCGCCCGCCAGCAGCCTGGCCACGGCGGTCGAGGTGGTCGTGCCGCGCCGCTGGCGCCAGGCCTGCGAGCCGGCGGTGGCGACCTGGCCTTCGATGTCGCACAGGTCCTTGATGGCCACGGGCACGCCGTCCAGCGGGCCCAGCAGCCCGTAGCCGGCGCGGCGGCGCGCATCGGCGGCCTCGGCCAGGCGCAGCGTGCTGTCGGCATCCACGCTCACATAGGCGTGCAGCGTCTGATTGGCGCGGCCGATGCGGTCCAGGAAGTGCTTCGCCAACTCCACCGAGCTGTGGCGTCCCTCGGCCAGGCCCAGGGCGAGTTCGCTCAGCGTGGCAAATGCGATGTCAGACATGTTTTCCTCGGGTTGGTGCGCGGGCCGCACGCGCGGCGCGGCCCGGCGCGATGAGCGCGATCAGCGCTTGTTCCAGGCAGGCATGGGGTAGACCGGCTTGGCGGTGGCCACGTCTTCAGGCCAGACGGGCGCCATCTGCTTGCCCGGCAGCAGTTGCACGACGGGGAAGGGCATCTGCAGTTGCTTGCCCGTCTCGTCGATGGCGTAGGGGCCGGCCATCACCGTGAGCTTGCCGGACAGGTCCAGCGAGGCTTTCTTGAGCGCGGCGGCGTCGGTGTTGCCCGCCTGCTTGACGATCTCTTCGGTCAGCGCGCCCGCGCCGTAGGCCAGCGCGGTCTGGAAATCGGGCGGGAACTCGGCCTTGGGGAACAGGCGGTCATAGGACGTGGCGAATTGCTCGCGCGTCATGCCGGCGTTGACCTTCCAGTTGATCGCGGGATGGTAGTTGGTGTGGCTGTAGATGTAGTCCGCGTCGGCGCCGATGGCCTGGAATTGCGGCGTGGACGCGTACACCATGAAGACGTACGGGAAGTTGATGTCCAGCTGCTTCATCTGGCGCGTCATGCTGATGAGGTCGCCCTCGTAGGAGGTCGGCACCAGCGCCTCGGCGCCGGATGCGCGGGCCTTCTGCAGGATGGTGCTGAAGTCCTTCTGGCCCTTGGGGTATTTCTCGAACATCACGACCTGCATGCCGTTCTTGGCGGCCTGCTCCTTGCCGCCCTCGGCCAGGCCCGCGGGGAAGGGTTCGTCCGAATACAGCAGCGCGACCTTCTTCACGCCCAGCTTGGCGGCCATCTCCATGTTGGCGCGCAGCATGGCCGACACCGGCATCTGCGTGCCCGACACCATGTTCTTGAAGCCCTGGCGGTACAGGTCGTCGCTGGCGGCGGACCAGACCATCATGTACTTGCCCAGCCGTTCCGTGACGGTCGCGGCGGCGGCCGTCAGCGTGGAACCGAAAGGCGCGAACACCAGGTCCACTTTTTCATCGACAATCAGGCGTTCGTAGACGCGCGTGACCATCTGCTTGTCGCTGCGGTCGTCCAGCTTGACCAGTTCGACGGGGTATTTCTTGCCCTTGATCTCGATGCCGCCACGGCGGTTGACGTCGTCGACCCACAGCTCGACGCCGCGCACGCCGGATTGCGAGGCGAGCGCGAAGCTGCCGGTGGACGATACCGTCATGCCGATGCGCAGCTTGTCGGAAGTCTGGGCGGCGCCGAGGGTCGGCGTCAGCGCCGCGGCGGCCAGGGCCAGCGCGGGCAGGCGGTACAGCCAGGATTTGCCAAACATGGGATGTCTCCAATCGTTATAAATATGCGATCCCGGACCTGGTCTTGGGGACAGATCGCGAGCGGTATTGAGCAGTTTTTGCGCAATACGGGAAGTAGCGTATAACAAATAGGCATGGAGTGCACGCCTTGAGTAAATTGAATTACCGACAGACCGAAATGTTGTGGGCCGTGGTGATGGCCGGGTCCATCAGCGGCGCCGCGCGGCTGCTCAATATTTCCCAGCCGGCCGTCAGCCGCATGCTCGCCCACACCGAGAAAGCGATGGGGGTGACGCTGTTCGAGCGGGTGCGGGGGCGGCTGCAGCCGACCGTGCAGGTGCAGAGCCTGTTCGAGGAGATCGAGAAGACGCAGCGCATGATGCAGCGGGTCAACGATCTGGCCGACGCGCTGGCCGAGCACGGCACGGGCGTGCTGCGCCTGGCGTCCATTCCCAGCCTGGCGCAGTACCTGGTGCCGCGCGCCGTGGCGCGCTTCCAGCAGCGCCACCCCGAGCTGCTGCTGCGCCTGGGCACGACCGCGCTGCCCAGCCTGATCACCGACGTGCTGCAGGGCGAGGCCGAGCTGGGGCTGGTGGTGATGCAGGCCGATCATCCCTTCTTGGTGTCGGAGCTGCTGCACGTGGGGCGCATGGTGGCCGCCATCCCGCGCGGGCATGTCCTGGCCGGGCGCGAGGTGGTCAGCCTGGCCGATCTGTCGCCGCATCCGCACATCATCGTCGGCACCCGCATGCCCTACGGGATGCTGGTGCTGAACGCCTTCGAGCAGGCCGGCCTGCCCTGCAATATGTGCGCCGACGTGCCCTGGAGCCAGTTGGCCTGCGCCCTGGTCAATGCGGGCGTCGGGATCGCTGTGGTGGATGAATTCACGGTCATGCAGAACACCATGCCGGACGTGGTCATCGTGCCGCTGCAGGAGCGTATTCCGCTGAATATTTCGGCGGTCTATGCCAGCAACCGGGAGCCTTCGCGCATCGCGCAACAGTTCATCAAGGAGCTGCGCGGCGTGCTGGAAGAGGCCTTCCCGGGGGCAAATAAGGGACTGGATAAGGGTTAGTCCTTAACTTGCAGTTATAGTTTTATCTGTTCATAATCGCCTCCAAATAAATGTGGCCGCCGATCCCGAGCGGCCCGGAGGAGACACCATGAGCAGCAGTCCCGCCCTGGCGGCGGGCGCGGCGTCGCATCGCGCGCAGGATCAGCGCGCGCAGCGGCTACGCACCCGTATCGCCATCGCCGTCTTTGCCGTGCTGACCGTCAGCCTGGCGCTGGTCCCCGCCGCGACGTCGAATATCTCGTTCGCGTTCTACCTGATGCTGTGGATCACCATGGCCAGCGCCATGAACATCTGCGTGGGCTTCACCGGCTACCTGCCGTTCGGCTACGTGGTGTTCTACGGCGTGGGCGCCTACGCCACCGGCATCTGCTACAAGATCCTGGGCTGGCCCATCCTGCCGTCGCTGCTCGCGGCCGGCGGCACGGGCGTGGCGATCGCGCTGCTGCTGGCGCCCACGCTGCGGCTGCGCGGCGTGTATTTCGGCATCGTCAGCCTGGCGCTGGCCACCATCATCAAGCTGGTGATCTCCAACCTGCCGCAGTCCTTCACCGGCGGCAGCATGGGCATCATCCTGTCCAACGCCAACAACCCCGCGCACAGCTACTACGCGATGCTGGCCGTCATGGGCGCCACGCTGGCCGTGGTGACCTGGCTGTCCGCGTCGGGCCTGGGCCGCGCGCTCAAGGCTATCCGCGACGACGACGGCGCGGCCGCCTGCGTCGGCATCCACGTGCCCAATACGCGGCTGAAGGCCTGGCTGCTGGCCGCGCTGTTCCCGGCGCTGGCCGGCGGCATCGAGGCCTGGTACACGAACGTGGTCGATCCCGAATACGCGTTCCATGTGCTGATCACGGCCAAGAGCATCATCTACGCCATGGCCGGCGGCTTCGGCACCGTGCTCGGGCCGGTGGCCGGCACGCTGGCGCTGCTGGGCATCGATCACCTGATCTGGCAGAAATTCCCGGTGGTGAATCTGCTGCTGCTGGGCCTGATCATCGTGCTGCTGATGCTGTTCCTGCCGCGCGGCATCGTCGGCAGCCTGATCAAGCGCAAGCCGCAACTGCGTCGCTACATCGCCTGAGGGATTCGACATGACCGGACTGATTATCCAAGGGCTGATCAACGGCCTGATCCTGGGCGCCATCTATGGGCTGATCGGCGTGGGGCTGAACGTGATCTTCGGCGTGCTGCGCGTGGTCAACTTCGCGCACGGCGAATTCCTCGTGCTCGGCGCCTATTTCGCCTTCTATCTGCTGGAATACCTGGGCATCAACCCCTTGCTGGCCTTGCCGCTGGCCTTCGCCGTCTTCTCCCTGGCGGGCTATCTGCTGTACTTCGTGCTGATCCCGAGGCTATCCAAGGCCGAAGATCCGGAGATCAGCTCGCTGCTGCTGATGTTCGGCGTATCCATCATGCTGGGCGCGATCATGCTGCTGGCCTTCGAGGCCGACGCCCGCTCGCTGCCCTATGAGATCGAGCCGGTGTTCCTGAAGTTCGGCCCGGTGCTGGTCCCGACGGTGCGGCTGCTGGCGCTGTGCATCGCGCTGGCCATCGTGGCGGCGCTGGCACTGTTCCTGTACCGCACGCATCTGGGCAAGGCGCTGCGCGCCATCATCATGAACCGCGACGCGGTGCGCATCGTCGGCATCAACGCCGAGCGCCTGTCGGCGGTGGCCTTCGGCCTGGGCATCGGCCTGGCGGCGGCCAGCGGCGTGCTGGTGGCGATGGTGTTCCCGTCCTTCTCGCCGTTCATGGGCAACGACTACACGCTGATCGGCTTCATCGTCATCGTGCTGGGCGGCCTGGGCCATCCGGTGGGGGCGCTGGTCGGCGCGCTGCTGTTCGGCGTCACCGAGCAGGTGTCGGTGGTGTTCTTCAATCCGTCCATCGCCACCATCTGCGGCTTCACGCTCATGGTCGCCATGATCTTCGTGCGGCCCAGCGGGCTGTTCGGCCGCCAGGCGCTGCGCTAGGAGATCCGCCATGTTGAAAGTCAGCAATCTGAAAAAGCGTTTCGGCGGCCTGGTGGCGCTGCAAGGCGTGGATGTGCATGTGCCGCGCGGCGCGATTCTGGGCGTCATCGGCATGAACGGGTCGGGCAAGACCACCATGCTCAACTGCATCAACGGCATCTATACGCCGGACGAGGGTCGCATCGAGCTGGACGGCCGCGACATCGCCGGCCGCCAGGTCCATGAAGTGGCGCGGCTGGGCGTGGGGCGCACCTTCCAGGTGCCGCGCATCTTCCGCCAGCTGACGCTGCTGGACAACCTGGACGTGGCGCAGCAGCAGACCGGGCGCAGCGCCGACGAGCGCTACGTCCAGTCCGAATACTGGCTGCGCAAGGTCGAGCTGCACCGGCTGCGGCACAACTATGCCGAGGAGCTGTCCGGCGGCCAGCAGAAGCTGGTGGAGCTGGCGCGCATCATGGTCGCGCGGCCCAAGGTGGTGCTGCTGGACGAGCCCTTCGCCGGCGTCAATCCGGCGCTTGCGCAGCTGCTGATCTCGGTCATCCGCGAGTTGCCGGTCGAGCACGATTGCTCGGTGGTGCTGGTCTCGCACGACCTGACCTCGATCTACCAGCTGTCCCACCACATCATTGTCATGAACGAAGGCGCGATCCTGACCGAGGGCGATGCCGACCATGTGCGGAACGATCCGCGAGTGGTCGAGGCCTATCTCGGCGAGTAGAGTCCCCCCCCGCAGCGCCTGCGGCGCTTCCCCCTAGGGGGCGCCGCTACGGACCGGCGGAGCCGGATCCGTGCGGCCCCGCTTGAGTGAGGGCGGTTTTTATTGGGCGCGGGTGGTTTATCTCGGATGAAGGGCGCCGGGCTCGGGCGAGAGCGGTGTCTTGTTGGATCGGATTGGATTGGATTGAACTGCGCGCGGCGCAGAGGAGCGACGGATATGAGCAACGCAGTGCTTGCGCTGGAAGATGTGACCGTGGCCTATCACGGCGACATCACCATCCTGAACCGCGTGAATGTGCAGGCTCGGCAGGGCAAGGTCACGGGAGTGATCGGACCCAATGGCGCCGGGAAGTCAACGGTGCTCAAGACGCTGTTCGGCTTCCTGCCGCCGCGCACGGGCCGCATCACGTTGCGCGGGCAGGACATCAGCGCGCAGCCTTCGCATGAGCGCGCGCGCCACGGCGTGGCCTTCGTGCCGCAGCACCGCAGCCTGTTCGGCGAGCTGTCGGTGCATGACAACCTGCTGCTGGGCTGCTGGCCGTTCCGGCAGGACAAGGCGCGCGTGCGCCGGCGCATCGAGTCGGTGTATGAGCGTTTTCCGATCCTGGCGCAGAAGCGCGACGATCCGGTGTCCAGCATGAGCGGCGGCCAGCAGCGTTTCGTGGAGTTCGGCCGCGCGCTCCTGATCGAGCCCTCGGTGATCCTGCTGGACGAACCGACCGCCATGCTGGCGCCGCGGATCTCCAAGGAAATCTATGCGCTGATCCGTGGCTTCGCGGACGAGGGCATGACGGTGGTGCTGGTGGACCAGAACGTGCGCCGCTGCGCCGAGATCTCGGACTATATGTACATCCTGGAGCTGGGCCGCAACAAGGCGGAGGGATCGCGCGAGGCCTTCGACGAGGGCGGCGGGTTGCGCGAAATGGTCGCGTCGTGGATGGACTACAAGATCGACTGAGGACCCGACGGTACAGGACGGGACGGGACCGGGCATGGCCCGGCCCTCGTTACAGCGGCCGTCCGAGCCGCTTTTCCACCTGGGCTTTTTCCCATTGCGGACCGAACAGCCGCCAGGGCGCGTAGACCCGGATGGCGCGCGCCGCCAGGGCCAGCCCCAGGCCCAGCATCGCCCAGTATGACCACATGTTGTGGGGCGATGTCAGCAGGTTGATCGCGAGCAGCGCCACCGCGATCAGTACGTAGCGCATGCAGGCCACATAGAAACCGCGCAATTCGCGGACATGGGCGAAGGCTTCCCGTTCCGCCTCGTCGGCGGCCGTCATGGTCGTGTCCATATTTGCTTCCTCCGTATTCAGGGTGGAAAAGTCGACTTCGAAAACCGAGGCAATGGACTTGAGCGTTTCCACGCTCGCGGGTTGGCCCGCTTCGATGCGCTGGATGGTCCGGGCGCTCAGCCCGCTGGCCTGGGCCAGCTGCTGTTGGGACCAGCCACGCTTGAGGCGCAGCTTTTGAATCAACATGGTTCGGCTTCCATTGGTTCGGAGCTGCCAAGGTAGCCGAAAGGACGGCGCAGCGATACGACACGGGCACGACACGGGCACGACAGTGACGCGACAGCGCTGCGACGGCTATCCACCACGGGGGCGACCGCCCTGGCGGCGGCAGATTCTGACCGTCGATGCCCGTCCCTGGTTTTGGCCGAGCGCAAGTTGACGCTGCGCTTTCGGGGCGGTCAGCCGGCGCCGTGATCGAACGTCACAGTGTCCAATCGTCCAGCCGCAGCCCGGACACACGGGAAAACTCGCGAGTGTTGTTCGTGACAAGCACGAAACCCCGAGAGCGAGCGTGGCCGGCGATCATGGCATCGTAGGGGCCGATGGGCGTGCCGGCTCGCGCCAGCTCGGCCCGTAGCCGGCCAGCGTGCGTGGCTGCCGCGCGGTCATAGTTCAGCACTTCCAGGCGTTTCAGGAATCCGTCGATGACGGCGTGGTTGCGGGCCGGGGTTGCTGATTTTTCCGCGCCGTAGCGCAGTTCCATTGCGGTGATCGCGCTTACGCACAGCTGGCCGGGCCGCCGGTTGAGCGCCTGCCGCACGTTGCTCGGCTTGTTCTTGATGGCGAAGATGCAGATGTTCGTGTCGAGCACGAACCGCAGCGTCATCGGGCATCGTCCGTCGGCTGGTCGCGATCGACAAGAAAGTCGGCTGTGACGGATTCGCCGTCGAACCAGGCGTCCCAGGAGTTGTTGGCGGATGCGGTGGGGCGCTGGTGCCCGCCGGCGGCGGGCCTGGCCGAGGGTTCCTGCAGGGCGATGGTCGGGGTGGGGCGGATCTTGTAGCGGGATTCCAGTGTCATGGCGTGCTCCTCGGAATGTGCATGGCGCACTTCCGTTGTAGCCAAGACCAGGGAGGCCTGCCTATTGTGGTCTACCGAGGGGTGAAGCGGGCCGGGGACGCCGCGCACGCGCGCGGACGTCCCGGACGTACTCAGATGAGTCCGCGTATTCCCGCGATGCCGTGCGCGCCATGGCGCAGCGCTTGCGACACGGTCTGCTCGGACTGGCCGCCGAGCGCATATACCGGCAGGCCGGCGTCGCGGTTGCCGGCCACGAAGCCCTCCCAGCCCAGCGTCGGCGTGCCGGGATGGCTGGGCGTGTCCAGCACCGGGCCCAGCACGGCGAAGTCGGCGCCCAGATCGCGCGCATGCGTGACCTGGGCGTTGTCGTGCGCCGATGCGCCGACCAGCGCGCCTTCGGGCAGCGCCGGGCGCGCGTCCAGGCGGGCGGCGTCGGCGGCGCGCAGGTGCACGCCGTCGGCTTCCTTCCACCAGGCGGCCGGATGGATGCTGTTGACCAGCAGGCGCGCGCCGGCGGCGTGGCAGCGCTGCTTCACCTGCAGCAGCGCTTCATGCAGCGAGGCGGCGCCGGGGCCGTCGGGCCATTGTGGCTCGCGCAGCTGCACCAGCTTCACGCCGCGCGCCAGCGCCGCGTCCAGCCGGTCCAGGAAAGCCGGCAGGCCCGCGCGCGAGCCGATGGAACTGATGCCGTAGCGGGTCGGCAGCTGCAACCAGCGCAGCGGCGGCAGCGTGGCGGGCAGGAGGTCGCCGACCTCGGCCGCGCGCGCCGGGTCCACCCATTCCAGGCGCTGGTTCTCCAGGCCGCGCGGCTCGCCTTCCCAGCCGGTGACGTGGCAGAACGCCAGCCGTACCGTGGTGTGGGGATAGACGTGCACATAGGTGACCCAGGGGCACGATTGCGTGACGCGGATGCCGATTTCCTCGTGCAGCTCGCGCGCCAGCGCCTGCAGCACGGTCTCGCCGGGCTCCAGCTTGCCGCCGGGCAGTTCCCACCAGCCCGACCAGGGCTTGCCTTCGGGACGCTGCCCCAGCAGCAGTTTGCCGTCCGGGCGCAGGATCAGGCCGGCGGCGACATCGACGATTTTTTCAGACATGACGGGCAGCCCAGTCACGGGCGAATTGGTAGGCGACGCGTCCCGAGCGCGAACCGCGCTCCAGCGTCCATTGCAGGGCCTCGGTGCGCGAGGGCTCGATGTGCTGTTCCGGGCAACCCAGCTCGCGCAGCCAGTGGTAGACGATGTCCAGGTAGTCGTCCTGCTTGAAGGGATAGAACGACAGCCACAGGCCGAAGCGCTCGGACAGCGAGATCTTTTCCTCGACCGTTTCGCCGGGATGGATTTCGCCGTCCGGCTGGTGCTTGGCCTGCAGGTTCTCGCTCATGTATTCCGGCATGAGGTGGCGGCGGTTGGACGTGGCGTAGATCAGCACGTTGTCGCCCGAGGCGGCCACCGAGCCGTCCAGCACCGACTTCAGCGCCTTGTAGCCGGCCTCGCCTTCCTCGAAGGACAGGTCGTCGCAGAACACGATGTAGCGCTCGGGCCGGCCGGCGACCAGCTCGACGATGTCGGCCAGGTCGCCCAGGTCGGACTTGTCCACTTCGATCAGGCGCAGGCCGCGATCGGCGTAGGCCGCCAGCATGGCCTTGACCAGCGAGCTCTTGCCGGTGCCGCGCGCACCGGTCATCAGCACGTTGTTGGCGGGCTTTTTCTCGATGAACTGCTGGGTGTTGCGGTCGATGACGTTCTTCTGGCGCTCGATGTGCTGCAGGTCGTCGAGGTCGATGCGGGCCACGTGGCGCACCGAGTCGAGCCAGCCGCGCGCGCCGCGCTTGCGCCAGCGGTAGGCATGGGCGGTCCAGTCGATCTCGGGCGTGGCGGGCGGCAGCCAGGCTTCGAGCTGGGACAGCACGCGCTCGGCGCGCTGGATGAGGGTAGTGAATTCGTTTGCGGTCACGGTTGTGGTCCTTGGATGGGCTGACGGGCCTGCGGCCATCGGGCCGCGGCGCGTCCGCGTTTGTCTTCGGATGGGCGACATCCGAGTCGCATGAGGCGGGCAGGATTCCTGGAGGATTTCGCGCAACCGACCTTGTGAGTCGGCGGCATCATCCCGCCAAGAATCAAGCCCCCCAATGAGGCAGGGCCTGCACGATCCGGGCCGCGCGGAGCCGGCTTTGCCGGTCCGTGGCGGCGCCCCCTTGAGGGGGAAGCGCGTAGCGCTTCGGGGGGGGGGCAAACCACTTCAGGAACGGTAATCGGCGTTGATCGACACGTACTCGTGCGAGAAGTCGCAGGTGTAGACGGTGTCGCTCACCTGGCCGCGGCCCAGCGCGATGCGCACGGCGATCTCGGCCTGCTTCATGACGCGCTGGCCGTCGGCTTCCTGGTAGGCCGGATTGCGGCCGCCGTTGACGGCGACCAGCACATCGTCCAGCCACAGGCGGATGTTCGAGACGTCCAGGTCGTCGATGCCGGCATAGCCCACCGCGGCCAGGATGCGGCCCAGGTTGGGATCCGAGGCGAAGAAGGCGGTCTTGACCAGCGGCGAGTGCGCCACGGCGTAGGCCACCTTCAGCGCTTCTTCGGTGCTGCCGGCTTCCTCGACGCGGATGGTCATGAACTTGGTGGCGCCTTCGGCGTCGCGCACGATCTTCTGCGCCAGTTCCAGCGCGGCGGCGGTCAGGGCCTGGCGCACGGCGGCGTAGTCGGCGTCGGACTCGGCGTTCACCTCGACGCCGGATTTGCCGGTGGCGGCGATGATGAAGGAGTCATTGGTGGACGTGTCGCCGTCGACCGTGATGCGGTTGAACGAGGCGTCGGCGATCTCGCGGGCCAGCTTGCCCAGCAGCGGCTGGGCGATGCCGGCGTCGGTGGCCAGGAAGCTCAGCATGGTGGCCATGTTGGGCCGGATCATGCCGGCGCCCTTGCTGATGCCGGTGAAGGTGACGGTCTTGCCGCCGATCCGGACCTTGCTGGAATGGACCTTGGGCAGCGTGTCCGTGGTCATGATGCCGTGGGCGGCGCTGAACCAGTGGTCCGGGCCGAGTTTGGCGATGGCGGCGGGCAGGCCGGCGACCAGGCGGTCCAGCGGCAGCGGCTCCAGGATGACGCCGGTGGAGAAGGGCAGGACTTCGGCGGCGGGCACGCCCAGCAGCTTGCCCAGCGCGGCGCAGGTGTCCTTGGCCTTTTGCAGGCCTTCGTCGCCGGTGCCGGCGTTGGCGTTGCCGGTGTTGATGACCAGCGCGCTGATCGGGCCGCCGGCGGCCAGATGGGCCTGGCAGACCTGCACCGGCGCGGCGCAGAAACGATTGCGCGTGAACACGCCCGCCACGCTGGTGCCGGGCGCGAAGCGGAACACGGTCAGATCGCGTCGGTTGGCTTTGCGGATGCCGGCCTCGGTAACGCCGATTTCAACGCCGGCAACAGGGAAAATTTCGGACTCGGAGGGGATCTGCAGGTTAACGGCCATGACTTCGTCTCTATCAATGAGCAGGACGGAACCGCCGCCCGCTGGGCGGCGCGTGGGGGAAAGCTGGCTATTATCCCACCGCTTTGCTGCAGGGCAGGGATCACGGCAAGGCGGACCGCCGGGAGGGGCGCGAACGCCCGGGCGCCATGGCGGCTGGGGGTGGATTTCGTGCGGGCGTATCTGCGGGACAGCACGCTAGGGCCCGACCCGGACCGCGGCCACATCCAGCACGCCGGCATCGCGGTTGGACAGGACCGCGCGCACCGCGCCGTCCGGCGCCTGCAGCACCGAGCTGCCGGCCGCCACGTCCGTGCCGCCGGCGCGCCGGGCCACGCGGCCGCGCGAGGCCGAGAACAGCAGGTCGCCGGGCTGGGCGCCAGCCGCGCGCAGGCCGCCCGACAGCACGCGGGTGCCGGCGGGATAGGTCATCTCGCCCAGCGCGGTCTCGCGCGACAGCAGTCCCTCGAAACCCAGCAGCTGGCGGCGGGCATCCAGCCGCAGTTCCAGCTTCAGCAGCGACAGCCGCTCCACGTCCATGGGCTCGCTGCCCTCGGTGCGCAGCAGCCAGCGCGCGCCGGTGCCCGCGCCCGCCTGTTCGATGGGCTGGCCGCGCACGGCCGGGTCCACCTGGATCCAGGTGCCCGGCGGCACCGGCTGCCCGTCCAGCTGGTTGCCGATGGCCAGATGGCAGCTGGCGAAACGGGGCTGGCCGCCCAGCATGACGAATTCGACGCGGTGGCCGTGGGCGCACAGCCAGCCCTCCTGGGCCTGGTCGCGGGCGATCTCCACGGACAGGGTTTCCGGCTGCCGGGCGGTCGCCGCGTAGCGGTACAGGCCGGCGCTTTCCAGGCCGTGGACCAGGCCCGGCTGGCCGTCGGGGAAGCGGGCGCGGTCGAAGGAGGACAGCTCGCCCGGCGTGGCCAGCCGCAGCACGGTGCCGGCGGGCATGTCCACGCCGGCGACGCGGGTGGGCTGGTCCAGCACGCTGCGGCGTCCGGCGTCGGCCTGGGCGTCGCGCTCGGCGTCCAGCCACTGGCCCAGCTGTTGATAGGGGAAGACGGCGCCGAGCAGGGCCAGCGCGGCCATCAGGACCGTTCCCAGCCGACGGTGGCCGCCGAGCCAATGGCGCGCGCCGCGGCTGGTGGCGAGCACCGCCAGCCATGTCAGCAGGGTGCTCAGACAGGCGAGGGAGACCGCCATCAGCACGTAGAAATTGCCGCCAGGAAGTGAGACCGGGATCATGGGAAGATTATAGGATCCCCCCCGAGGCGCCGGGGGCGCTTCCCCCCCAGGGGGGCGCAGCTGCGGACCGGCGGAGCCGGATCCGCGCTGCCCCGGTTGGGAGAGGATGTGCTTGGTTGGGCGGGCGTCTTGCTTGGCTGCCTTTTGGGGGGATTGGCCGCCTATATAGATAGCAGGTAGTAGGTGGCAGGCGCCTCAGCCCTTCTCGGCTTCGGAGCGGGTGGCCACCACCTGCAGCTTCAGTTCGCCCAGGGCCTGGAACAGCGCGTTGCGGCTGGTTTCGGGCATGTCGCCGAACATGTTCTTGACCCAGGTCTCGTGGGCGCGGGCCATGCGCGAGAAGGCTTTCTTGCCTTGCGGGGTGAGCTTGATCAGCGAGCTGCGGCGGTCGGATTCGACCTTGGTGCGGACCACCAGGCCTTCCTTTTCGAGCTGGTCGGTGATGCCGGTGATATTGCCGTTGGTGACCATCATGTGGCGCGACAGTTCGCCCATCTTCATGCCCTTGGGCGCGCGTTGCAGCTGGGCCATCAGGTCGAAGCGCGGCAGAGTGGTGTCGAAGTCGTTGCGCAGCCGGCTGCGGATCTCGCCTTCGATCAGGTTGCAGCAGGTCAGCATGCGCAGCCACAGGCGCAGCGCGTGGTGGTCGTCGGGCGCGGCGCGGGATTCCAGGTCGGGGGTGTCGGTCATGGCGGAAGAGTTACCGGGAGGGCGGTTGGTCGGCGGGCGTCGGCGCCGCGGGCGCGCGGCCCGGCGCGCGCGTCTTGAGCGGCGGCGCAATGTCGGGTAAGGTCGCGCGGTCAGGGGAGCGGAACAGCGTAGCCATGCGGTAGTTTATTGGTAAAAACCCTAGACTTGTTTTGGCGAATACTTTAAACCTAAACTATGAAGCACGCCAGCCTTCCCCACGTCCCGCGGCGGGGGCGGGTGTCGCAAGCTCCCGCATGACTCCCGTTTGACGGCGGCGCACAGGCGCCGGCAGGCCGGGAAGAAGTCTTTCGAATCGCACCTCCAAAAAGAACATCTCTGCGCGGGCTCGCGCACGGAGCATCCACCATGCGTTTGATCACTTCCCTACTCGCCGCGGCCGCCCTGGTTCCGGCGCTGGCGCAAGCCGATGCCATCAAGGTCGGCATCGCCAACGACATTTCGGGCCCGTTCTCGGCGCTGGGCGCCGAGGCCCGCGACGGCTTCAACCTCGCCATCAAGCAGCTGGGCGGCAAGCTGGGCGGCCAGCCCGCCGAATTCCTGCAGACCGACATGGGCGGCAATCCCGACCAGGCCCGCCAGCTGGTCACGCGCTACCTGCAGCGCGAAAAGGTCGATTTCTTCACCGGCCCGATCGGCTCGAACGTGGCGCTGGCCGTGGGCCCCGCGCTGTTCGCCGCCAAGGTGCCCTACCTGTCCAACAATCCGGGCCCCAGCCAGTTCGCCGGCGCCCAGTGCAATCCCTACTGGTTCGGCACCTCGTACCAGAACGACGCCTTCCACGAGGCCGCCGGCAAGGTCGCGGCCGACAGCGGCTTCAAGAAGATGTTCATCATGGCCCCGGACTATCCGGCGGGCAAGGACGCGCTCAACGGCTTCAAGCGCGGCTACAAGACCGCCCCGGGCGACGAGGTCTACACCAAGCTGGGCCAGATCGACTACGCGGCCGAGCTGGCGCAGATCCGCGCGGCCAAGCCGGACGCGGTCTACATCTTCCTGCCTGGCGGCATGGGCATCAATTTCGTCAAGCAGTTCGTGTCGGCGGGCCTGTCGCAGAGCATCAAGCTGATCGGCCCGGGCTTCTCGGCCGACGAGGACGTGATCCAGGCCGTGGGCGAGCCCATGCTGGGCATGGTCAACACGGCGCAGTGGGCGCATGACCTGGACGTGCCGCAGAACAAGGCCTTCGTTGAGGCCTTCCGCAAGGAATACAACGGCCGTTATCCCTCGGTCTACGCGGCCCAGGCCTACGACGTGATCATGGCCATGGACGCGGCGGTCAAGCAGGCCGGCGGCAAGGCCAGCGATCGCGACGCCATCGTGCGCGCGCTGGAAAAGGCCGACTACCCCTCGGTGCGCGGCAGCTTCACTTATGGCAAGAACCACTATCCTATCCAGGCCTATTACCAGCGCGTGATCCAGAAGGACGCGAGCGGCCGCATCACCAACAAGCTGGTGGGCAAGGTCTTCGACAAGTACCAGGACGTCTACGTCGGCGAATGCAAGTAGGTCCACCCCCGAAGCGCTGACGCGCTTCCCCCTAGGCGGGCCCCCCTCCAGGGGGCATGCCTGCGGACCGGCAAAGCCGGGGCCGCGGCATCCCGATGGTGGGGCACCCGTTGCGTTGTCGGGCACTTCCTCGAGGTTGGTCTCGTGGCATGCGGTGGGCAGGCGGTATCTGAAGAACTGGAAGCGCTTTACTGAATCGACCGTGCGCCAGGCCATCGGCGGCGCGCGGCAGGGGGGTAGTGTTCATGACGTTTACGCTGATCGTCGAGCAATTGCTGAACGGTCTGCAGTTTGGGTTGATGTTGTTTCTGATCGCGGCCGGGCTGACCCTGGTGTTCGGCATCATGGACATCATGAATCTGGCTCACGGCTCGCTCTACATGGCCGGCGCCTACGTGGCCGCCGAGACCATGCAACGCACGGGTTCCTTCACCGCCGCCGTCCTGGTGGCGGCCGTCGCCACCGGGCTGGTCGGCGTGGCGCTGGAACTCACGCTGATCCGCCGCCTCGCGCTGCGCGACCATCTGGCGCAGGTGCTGGGCACTTACGCGGTCATCCTGATCGCCAACGACCTGGTCAAGATGATCTGGGGGCCGGCGCCGGTCATGCTCAACATGCCCGCGACGCTGTCCGGTCCGGTGCGGCTGCTGCCGGACCTGCTCTATCCCGCCTACCGGCTCATGATCATCGCTTTCGGCGTGGCTGCCGCGCTGGGCCTGTACTGGTTCGTGACACGCACGCGCGCCGGGGTGCTGGTGCGCGCCGGCGCGTCCAACCGCCAGATGGCCACGCTGATGGGCGTGCGGGTGCCGCTGCTGTTCCTGGGCGTGTTCGCGCTGGGCGCCATGCTGGCCGCCGTGGCCGGCGCGCTGCTCGGCCCGATCACCTCGGTGCAGGTGGGCATGGGCGAGGAGATCCTGATCCTGGTGCTGGTCTGTATCGTCATCGGCGGCATCGGCTCGATCCGGGGCGCCTTCGTCGGCGCCTTGCTGGTGGGCATGGTGGACACGGCGGGCCGGGCCTTCCTGCCCATGCTGCTGCGCCAGGTGTTTTCGCCCGCCGTGGCGTCCAGCGTGGGTCCCACGCTGGCGGCCATCGCCATCTATGTGCTGATGGCGGCGGTGCTGGTGTTCCGGCCTTCGGGCCTGTTTCCGGCGCGGGGGTAAGGCAAGATGCGCAAACAGACTGCCTGGACCCTGGTCCTGCTGGCCCTGCTGGCGGTGTTTCCGCTGGTCGCGCCCGCGCTCGGCCTGGACTTCTACATTTCCTTCGTGCGCCGCGTGCTGATCTACGCGCTGGCCGCCACCAGCCTGAACCTGATCCTGGGCTACGGCGGCATGGTGGCGCTGGGCCACGCGGCCTTCTTCGGCGCCGGCGCCTATGCGGTGGGCATCCTGGCCATGTCGGGCGTCACGTCCGCGCTGGTGTCCTGGCCGGTGGCCGTGGCGCTGGCGGCCGTGCTGGCCTGCGTCACCGGCGCGATCTCGCTGCGCACGCGCGGCGTGTACTTCATCATGATCACGCTGGCCTTCGCGCAGATGCTGTTCTACATCTTCATTTCGCTGCGGCAGTATGGCGGCGAGGACGGGCTGAACCTGCCGGGTCCGTCGACGCTGCCGGGCCTGTCGCTGGGCGACGATGTGTCGTTCTACTACCTGGTGCTGGCGCTGTTCACGCTCCTGACCTGGCTGTTCGGACGGCTGGTGGCCTCGCGCTTCGGCATGGCGCTGCAAGGCATACGCGAGAACGAATCGCGCATGGAGTCGCTGGGCTATCCGGTCTACCGGATCAAGCTGGCCGCCTTCACCTTGAGCGGCGCCGCGGCGGGACTGGCCGGCGCGCTGCTGGCCAACCACAACCTGTTCATCTCGCCCAGCCTGATGCACTGGACCCAGTCGGCCAACCTGCTGATCATGGTGCTGGTGGGCGGCATCGGCCTGCGCTACGGCGGCGTGGCCGGCGCGGTGGTGATGCTGACGCTGGAAGAGGTCCTGCGCTTGTGGACGGAATACTGGCACCTGCCGCTGGGCGTGCTGCTGCTGGGCGTGGTGTTCGGCGCGCCGCGCGGGCTGGTCGGCCTGCTGGGACCATGGTTCGCCGGCCGCGCGGCGGCACAGCCGGGCAAGGAGGGATCGCGATGAACGCCGTCAATTCCGCGGTTCCGGCCCTGGAGGCGCGCGGCCTGGTGCGTCGCTTCGGCGCGCTGGTGGCGACCGACCAGGTATCGCTGAGCCTGGCGCCGGGCGAGATCCACGCCCTGATCGGCCCCAACGGCGCCGGCAAGTCCACCCTGATTCACCTGCTCTCGGGCACGCTGTCGGCCGACGCGGGCACGCTGCTGCTGGGCGGGCGCGACGTCACCGGCATGAACGCGCACCAGCGCGTGGCCGCGGGCCTGTCGCGCTCGTACCAGATCACCAATATCTTCAAGCAGTCCTCGGTGCTGGACAACCTGGTGCTGGCGGTGCAGGCGCACGCGGGCAGCAGCTTCCGCTTCTGGCGCCCGCGCGCGGCCGAGACCGCGCTGTATGAACAGGCGCGCGAGCTGGCGCGCGAATGCGCCATCGACGCCAGCCTGCTGGAGCGTCCCGCCGGCACGCTGCCGCACGGCGAGCAACGCAAGGTGGAGTTCGCGCTGGCCCTGGCCGCCCGGCCCGCCGTGCTGCTGCTGGACGAACCCATGGCCGGCATGGGGCCGGACGAGACGCTCAGGCTGACCGAGCTGATCGAGGCCATGCGCGGCCGCGCCGCCATGTTGCTGGTCGAGCATGACATGCAGGCCGTGTTCCGCCTGGCCGACCGCATTTCGGTGCTGGTGTACGGCCGCATCATCGCCACCGGCACGCCCGACGAGATCCGCGCGAACGCCGACGTGCGCCAAGCCTATCTGGGTGACGAGGAAACCGCGCCCGCCCGCCAGGAGACTGCCTGATGCTCTCGATCGAATCGGCCAAGAGCGGCTACGGCGCGAGCCAGGTGCTGTTCGGCGTGGACCTGCGCATCGGCGCGGGACAGGTGGTGACCTTGCTGGGCCGCAACGGCATGGGCAAGACCACGCTGCTGCGCACCCTGTTCGGCCAGCTGCCGCTGCGCGGCGGCGCGATCCGCTTCGCCGGGCAGGACATCAGCGGCTGGAGTCCGGACCGCATCGCGCGCCTGGGCATGGCCATCGTGCCGGAAGGGCGGCAGTGCTTTCCCAACCTGACGGTGCGCGAGCACCTGACGGCCTTCGTCGCGGCGCGCAATCCGGACATCGGCGCGCCCTGGACGCCCGAGCGGGTGTTCGAGCTGTTTCCCCGCCTGGGCGAGCGCGCCCGCAACATGGGCAACCAGCTGTCCGGCGGCGAGCAGCAGATGCTGGCTATCGGCCGGGCGTTGGTCACCAATCCGCGCCTGCTGATCCTGGACGAGGCCACCGAGGGCCTGGCGCCCAAGATCCGCGAGGAAATCTGGAATTGCCTGGCGCGGCTGCGGGAGGCCGGCCAGACCATCCTGGTGATCGACAAGTATGTCGAGCGGCTGCTCAGCCTGGCCGACCAGCACGTGATCCTGGAGCGCGGCAAGGTGGTCTGGACCGGCGACTCGCCGGCGCTGGACGCCGATCGCGGCCTGTGGGAACGCTATCTCGGGGTGTAGCGAGAAAGCCGCAATTCCCCCGCGCCGCCGGTTTGAAGATGCGACATAAACGGCAATAAAACCACATATAGTTTGCCGCAAGGAAAAACTTGACGCACAAAACGCTTCAAGGCGTTTACACCCGTTTCCATCGCCTGCGCGGTTCTCTACACTAAGCGCGCCACGCACCAGCTCGGTGCGCGGCCATCACTGCCCACGAGGCGGGTCGAGCGCGCGGCGGCAAGCCCTGCCCGCGGCCGCGGACTCGCGGCCGGGACGGCAGGCCGCGCATGCAAGACACTCCGCGCACGCCGCTACTTATCCAGTTGTCAGGAAGACTACGCATGGCGAAATGGGGTTTGCGCAAGAAATCGCTTATGGCTTTGCTGCTGGCGTGCCTGGTCGCGCTGGCGCCGGCCGCATTGATCGGCTGGCAGCTGCTGGATGGCGTCAGGGATCACTTCGGGCGGGCATTCGCCGACAACTTCACGCAACTGAACCGCCAGCGCATCCTGGCGCCGGTCTCGCGCGAACTGGCCCTGTCGCTGCGGCTGGCCGACAGCGAGGTCACGCGCCGCTGGCTGCGCAATGAGTCCGATCCGGCCGCGCGCGAGCTGTTCTTCCGCGAAGCCGACGGCTACCGCCGCGATCTGCTGGGCCGGGCCTACTTCATCGCCAGCGCGGCCACCGGCAATTACTACTTCAACGACGACCAGCCCCTGTCCGAGGCGCCGCGCTACACGCTGAGCCGCGCCGCCGCCGATGACGGCTGGTTCTACAAGTCGCTGCAGGCGCCCGCGCTCTACAACATCAACGTCAATCCTGACCTGAAGCTCAAGACCACGCGGGTCTGGATCAACGCGCAGGTGCGCGATGGCGACAAGGTGCTGGGCCTGACCGGCGCCGGCCTGGACGTGGGCGGCTTCCTGCGCGACTTCGTCAATAGCGGCCAGGCTGGCGTCACGCCCATCATCGTCGACGAGACGGGCGCGATCCAGGCGCACATGGATCCCACGCTGATCGCCTACAACTCCGGCGCCGGCGGCGCCGACGGCCGGGGCATGGTGTTCACCCTGCTGGACGCCGGCCCGGGGCGCGACGAGTTGCGCTCGGCCATGCATGCGGCGCAGGCCGATCCGCAGTCGGTGCAGTCGGCCTGGGTCGCGGTGGACGGCCGCCGCCAGCTGGCGTCGGTGGCCTACATGCCCGAACTGCACTGGCATGTGGTGACCATGGTGGACCTGGGTGCGGCCCGGGTGCTGGACACGGGCTGGATCTGGCCGGTGGCGGCGGGCCTGGTGCTGCTGTTCGCGGCCATGCTGCTGTGCTTCGGCTATGCCGTCGAGCGGCTGATGCTGCGGCCGCTGCGCCGGCTGCAGCAATCGGCCCGCGCCATCGCCAACGGCAGCTATGACGTCAGCCTGCCGCCGGGCGGGCAGGACGAGATCGGCGATCTCAGCAATGCCTTCGGCGTCATGGCCGACAAGGTGCGCCAGCACACGGCCGAGCTCGAGAGCAAGGTGCGCGAGCGCACCTCGGAGCTGGAAAACGCCAACCGCGCCATGGCCGCCGCGCACAAGAAGATCGGCGACTCCATCGACTACGCCAGCCTGATCCAGCGGGCCATCCTGCCGGACCGCCAGCTGACCCAGTCGCTGGGCGAGCATCACTTCGTGCTGTGGAAGCCGCGCGACGTGGTGGGCGGCGATTTCTACGTGTTCCGTTCCGATGGCGGGAATTGCCTGCTGGGCATCATGGACTGCGCCGGCCACGGCGTGCCGGGCGCGCTGATGACCATGCTGGCGCGCGCCGCCATCGATCTGGCGATCACCGAGGTCGGCCCGTCCGATCCGGCCGCCGTGCTGACCCGCACCGACAGCGCGATCCGCGCCATGCTTGCGGACGCGCAATTGCCGCGGGCGCTGGCGACCAATACCGATGCGGGGCTGGTATATATTGACCGCCAGGCTGGCCTGCTGCGCTACGCGGGCGCGAAGATCAGCCTGTACGCCAGCAATGGCGATGCGTTGCGCGAAGTTCCCGGAGGAAGGCGCGCGTTGGGTGATAAGCGCGCGGGCGCCTATGAGAATATCGAGCTGTCGATGGAGCCGGGCTGGACCTACACCCTGGCGACCGATGGCTTCCTGGACCAGGCGGGCGGTGAACATGGCTTCGGCTTCGGCAATACGCGCTTCGCCGACATGCTCAAGACCCACGCGCGGCGGCCGTTAACTGAACAGGTCGCCGCGTTCACGCAGGCGCTGGCCGATTATCAGGGCGGCCAGCCGCAGCGCGACGACATCACCTTGCTGTCTTTCCGTTTCGAATAATCGTTATCAGGGCGCCAACTTCCATGAATGCCTCCGATCTGTACGCCTTGGGCGAGCGGTTCAACCAGAACCGGACCCTGTTGTGCTTCAACGGGCCGATCTCCCGCAGCCTGATCGAAGAAATCGGCAACGCACTGAAGAACTACCTGAATGTCGAGCACGCCCGGCCGGCGGAGGCCATGGACGTGTTCTCGGTCTATATCGAAATGATCCAGAACATCCGCCAATACGCCGCCCAGAACGGTGACACCGACGCCTGCGCCACGGTGGTCATCGGCCGCCGCGACGAAAGTCGTTACGTGGTGTCGGCCGGCAACCTGGTGCGGATCGAGGACGGCAACGCCCTGGTGGCGCGCGTCCAGGAGCTGGCTGCCCTGGACAAGGCCGAGCTCAAGGCCGCCTACAAGGCCCAACTGCACAAGCCCCGGGCCCAGGGCGTGGCCTCGGGCGCGGGCCTCGGGCTGATCGACATCGCCCGGCGCTCGGGCGCGCCGATGGAGGCCAGCCTGACGCCGGCCGCCGGCGAGGGCTCGGCCTTCTTCAGCCTTAGCGCGGTGATCTGAACGCCGCCATGCCCACGGATTCCCAATTGAACAGGCCCCATGCGCCGGACCCAGCCGCCCGCGTCCGCGACGGGGCCCATCGGAGCTATTGATGAAAGACCTGACCATTCCCGGGACCCAGTCCACGCCCGCCATCACCGCGGATCCGGCGCGGGGCCTGCTGACCATGCGCGGCGATTCCTATCCGGAAAACTCGTTCGAGCTGTTCGGCCCGGTGATCGAGTGGGTGGAGTCCTATCTGCTGGCATCGAGCGCGCCGCTCAACCTGGAACTGGAACTGCTCTACCTGAACACCAGCAGCATCAAGTCCATGATGGACATCTTCGACGTGCTGGAAGCCGCCCACGGCAAGGGACGCCAGGTTGGCGTCACCTGGTTCTATGACATGCGCAACGAGCGCGTCGGCGAGCTGGCCGAGGAATTCAAGGAAGATTGCACCTTTCCCTTCTCGGTTATCGGCCGCCAATGAAATTAGGCAACGCCGACCTGGATCAGCGCATCGCCGAGTTGTTGGCGGATCCCGCCCATGCCGGGCATCCGCTGCGCGAGGCATTGGAGGCGCTGTGGCGCCATACCGCCGACCAGATGGCGCGGATCGAGCGCGTGACCCAGCTGTCGGATGCCTACCAGACCATGGCGCATGAGCGCGAGATCGGCCTGTGCGACCGCTTCGACCGGCAATTGCGCAGGCTGACCCGCATCGCCCGCATCTCCGACCATTACCAGAGCATGATGCGCGACCTGAACGCCGCGCTCGAGGAAACGTCCAGCCGCGACCCCCTGACCAGCCTGTTGAACCGCCGCGCCCTGATGGAGACGATCAAGCAGGAAGTGCAACGTGTCGCGCGCGGCGGCCAGCCCTTCGTCGTGGGCATGCTGGACGTGGATCATTTCAAGGCGGTCAATGACCGCTACGGCCACGAGGCCGGCGACCGCGCCCTGGTCGAGCTGGCCAGGGTGCTGCGCCACGGTCTGCGCGAGTACGACCTGTGCGGCCGCTGGGGCGGCGAGGAATTCCTGGTGCTGCTGCCCAACACCGGGCCGGAGGCGGCCCAGATCGTCATGGACCGGCTGGTCGGCGAAATCCGCGCCCTGTCCGTGGACGTGGGCGGCGAGGCGATCCGGCTCACGGTCAGCATCGGCATGTCGCGCCATCAGCTGGGAGAGACCTTTTCAGAAACGCTCAGCCGCGCGGACCAGGCCCTGTACCTGGCCAAGCAGGATGGACGCGACCGCGTCGCCCTTGGATATACCCCCGGCGCTGAATGACCCCGGAACTGCTGTATTCCGGTATTGGAGCCTCATATGCTTGATTCTCATCTGGGCGTTCCCGACGCGGATCCAGAAGCGGACGCGTGGCGAACGGGCAGCTACCTGGCATCGATGGATCGGGCGCTGCTGCTGTTCGATTTCGACCCGGCCGGCTCCGTGTTGAGTACGAATGCGAATTTCCTGGCGGCCATGGGCTACGCCGGCGCCGAGGCGCTGGCCCTGCGCCACGACCTGCTGTGCGACAGCATGGACGAGGGCAAGGGCATTGCCAGCGCCGAACAGATCTGGGCCCGGCTGCGCCGCGGCGAACACTTCTCCGGCACCTGCCGCTACCGCCGCCGCGACGGCGGCGCGCTGTGGATCGAGGCCACCTACCTGCCGCAGATCAATCCGGCCGGCGAGGTCGAGCGCATCTCGGTCGTCTCGCGCAAGTCCATCGCCGACGCCGAACGGCAGGAAGAGGTGCGCCTGCTGCTGCTGGGCATCAACGAGACCGGCAACGCCGTGGCCGTGTCCGGCCCGGACGGCCGCATCGTCTACGTCAACGAAGGCTTTCACCGCATGCTCGGCTTCGGCCGCGCCGACGCGGTCAACCAGGAGCTGGGCGAACTGCTGGCCGGCGGCCGGCCGGATGGCGGCACGCGCGAAGAGCTGGACCGCCGCATCGCCTGCCGCGAGGGCTACCACAAGGACGTGCTGGTCTACGACCGCGCCGGCAAGCCGCTGTGGGTGTCGGTCATGGCCAACTCCGTGTTCGACGAGCGCGGCACGCTGGTCAACGTGGTGGACGTGCTGACTGACATCACCCCGACCAAGGTGCACGAGGTGCTGCAGCGCCGCGTGCTGCAGGCCATGGTCAACGAGGCCTCGGTCACCGAAGTGATGAACATGGTGTGCCGCGAGGTCGAACGCCTGGCGCCCGAGGTGCTGACCACCGTGCTGCGGGTGGACGATGCCGGGCGGCTGCGGCCGCTGGCCGCGCCCAGCCTGCCGCCGGCGTTCAGCGACGCGCTGGACGGCGAGCCCATCGGCCCGCAATGCGGCGCCTGCGGCACTTCCGCCTTCCTGGGCCGGCCGGTCATCGTGCCGGATATCGCCACCGATCCGCTGTGGGACGGCTATCGCCACCTGCCGCTGCCGGACGACATCAAGTCCTGCTGGTCCTCGCCGATCAAGTCTAGCGATGGCCGCGTCATCGGCACCTTCGGCTTCTATTTCCGCGAGCGCCGGCTGCCCGACGACTTCCATCACCGCCTGGTGGATGTCTGCGTCTACCTGTGCGCGCTGGCGCTGGAGCGCGAGGAAGCGCGCGCCCGCATCCGCCAGCTGGCCTTCTACGACGAATTGACCGGGCTGCCCAACCGCAACCTGCTGCTGGCCCAGTCCGAGCAGGCCATCGCCCGCGCCGAGGCCGAGCGCAAGCGCGTGGCGGTGCTGTTCCTGGACCTGGACCGCTTCAAGCAGGTCAACGACACGCTGGGGCACCCGATTGGCGACGCCTTGCTGCGCGAGGTCGCGCTGCGGCTGCGGCGGCTGGCGCGCGCCACCGACATCGTCGGCCGCCTGTCGGGCGACGAGTTCGTCATGCTGTTGCCCGATTTCGAGCATGGCCGGCTGACCGCCGCCGCCGAGCACATCCTGGTGGCGCTGGCGCAGCCCTTCGCCGTGGGCGGCATCACGCTGAATCCCTCGGTCAGCATCGGCATCAGCGTCTTCCCGGAAAACGGGCGCGACATGGACACGCTGCTGCGCCATGCCGACATGGCCATGTACCAGGCCAAGACCGCCGGCCGCAACCGCATCTCCTTCTTCAGCGCCGAGATGAACCGCCAGGCGCAGGAACGCCTGGCGCTGGAGGCGGCCCTGCGCGACGCGCTGGAAGGCCGCGCGCTGCGGCTGCACTATCAGCCGCAGGTCGGGCTGAAGAACGGCAGCCTGTACGGCGTCGAGGCGCTGGCCCGCTGGCGCCATCCGACGCTGGGCGAGATCTCGCCAGCGCGCTTCGTGCCGCTGGCCGAGGAATGCGGGCTGATCGGCGACCTGGGCGACTGGGCGCTGCGCGAGGCTTGCTCGCAGCTGGCGACCTGGCGTCACAACGGCCTGCGCGTGCCTTCGGTGTCGGTGAACCTGTCGGCCACCAACTTCCACAACCTGAACCTGCCCCGGATGATCGCGGCGACGCTGGCGGAATTCGGCCTGGCGCCAGGCGACCTGATGCTGGAGATCACCGAGGGCGTGGTGCTGGACGCCACCGCCGGCACGCTGCGCACCATCGCCGAACTGCATCGCCTGGGCGTGCGCCTGTCCATGGACGATTTCGGCACCGGCTATTCCAGCCTGGGGCACTTGCGCCGGCTGATCGTCGACGAACTGAAGCTGGACCGCAGCTTCGTGCAGGGCCTGGAGAGCGACGACGCGGCGCGGGCGCTGACCAGCGCCGTGATCCGCATCGGCGAGAGCCTGAGCCTGCCCGTGGTGGCCGAGGGGATCGAGAACGAGGAGCAGCGGCGCTTCCTGATCGAGCAGGGCTGCGCGGCGGGGCAGGGCTTCCTGTTTTCGCCGCCCTTGCCGGCCAACGACCTGGAGCAGTGGCTGCGCGGTCGGTTCTAGCGGCAGCTTGAACGCAAGGGCGGGCCTGGTCCCGCCCTTGTGCCGTCCCGGGCAGGCCGCAACCCTCGGCGCGCGCCCTCGCGCCATCCTCCCTGGCTTCCTGCTTGGCTGCTTCACGCAGCAATTCGTCCCCATTTGATATTCCGACTTGTCGCTTCCCCTATTTGCGATAGGTCAATTTCGGGTATATATTTCAAGCCTAAACTATCCAGACCTAAATATCTGCGGCCCCCGCTCCAGCACACCCAGAGCGCCCGTCGCACACCATGGAGTGCATACGGCAATGAAAATAGTCTGCATCGGCGGCGGTCCCGCCGGCCTGTATTTCGGTCTGCTCATGAAGTTGCAGGACCCCGCCAACGAAGTCACGGTGATCGAGCGCAACCGCCCGTACGACACCTTCGGCTGGGGCGTGGTGTTCTCGGACGCCACCATGCAAAACCTGCGCGAGGCCGATCCGGTATCCGCCCAGACCATCGGCGACGCCTTCAACCACTGGGACGACATCGACATCCACTTCAAGGGCCGCAGCCTGCGCAGCGGCGGCCACGGCTTCATCGGCATCGGCCGCAAGAAGCTGCTGAACATCCTGCAGGCACGCTGCGAGGACGTGGGCGTCAAGCTGGTGTTCGAACAGTTCATCCAGGATGATCAGGCCATCGCCCGTGAGTACGACGCCGACCTGGTGATCGCCTCGGACGGCATCAACAGCCAGATCCGCACCCGCTACGCCGACACCTTCCGCCCCGACATCGACCAGCGCAACTGCCGCTTCGTCTGGCTGGGCACGAAAAAGGTCTTCGACGCCTTCACCTTCGCCTTTGTGCAGACCGAGCACGGCTGGTTCCAGGCGCACGCCTACCGCTACGAAGACGGCATGTCCACCTTCATCGTGGAAACGCCCGAGGAAACCTGGCAGGCCGCCGGCATCGAACAAATGAGCCAGGAAGAGGGCATCGCCTATTGCGAAAAGCTGTTCGCGCCCTGGCTGGACGGCAATCCGCTGGTGAGCAACGCCTCGCACCTGCGCGGCTCGGCCATCTGGATCCGCTTCCCGCGCGTCATCTGCAATACCTGGGTGCACTGGAACACGCTGGACACCGCCCGTGGCGAACGCCGCGTGCCGGTGGTGCTGATGGGCGACGCCGCCCACACCGCCCACTTCTCCATCGGCTCGGGCACCAAGCTGGCGCTGGAGGATTCCATCGAGCTGGCGCGTTGCCTGAGCGGCGCCGAAGGCAGCGTGGAACACGGCTTGAAGCACTACGAGGAAGTGCGCAGCGTGGAAGTGCTGAAGATCCAGAACGCCGCCCGCAACTCCACCGAATGGTTCGAGAACGTCAAGCGCTACGCTGGTCTCGAGCCGGAGCAGTTCGCCTATTCGCTGCTGACCCGCTCGCAGCGCATCTCGCACGAGAACCTGCGGCTGCGCGATCCGGCATGGCTGGAAGGCTTCGAGCGCTGGATCGCCGAGCGCGCCGGCGCGCCGGCCCCGGCCGGCCAGCGTCCGGCCATGCCCATGCTCACGCCCTACCAGGCGCGCGGTGTGCGGCTCAAGAACCGCATCATGGTCTCGCCCATGGCCATGTATTCCTGCCAGGACGGCGTGCCGGGCGACTTCCACCTGGTGCATCTGGGCGGCCGCGCCATGGGCGGCGCCGGCCTGGTAATGGTGGAGATGACCTGCGTCTCGCCCGACGCGCGCATCACCCCGGGATGCCCCGGCCTGTGGAATGACGATCAGGCGCGCGCCTTCACGCGCATCGTGGACTTCGTGCACGGCAACAGCGACGCCCGCATTGGCGTGCAGATCGGCCACGCCGGGCGCAAGGGCTCGACCCAGCTGGGCTGGCAGAAGATCGACCATCCGCTGGCCGAAGGCAACTGGCCGTTGCTGTCGGCCTCGGCGCTGCCCTATATCGAGGGCGTGTCGCAGACGCCGCGCGCCATGACGCGCGCCGACATGGACCAGGTGCGCGACAATTTCGTGGCCGCCACCAAGCGGGCCGTGGCCGCCGGTTTCGACTGGCTGGAGCTGCACTGCGCCCACGGCTATCTGCTGTCCAGCTTCATCTCGCCCCTGACCAACCTGCGCGACGACGAATACGGCGGCAGCCTGGAGAACCGGCTGCGCTATCCGCTGGAAGTGTTCCACGCGGTGCGCGCCGCCTGGCCCGAGGACAAGCCCATGTCGGTGCGGATCTCGGCGCACGACTGGGTCGAGGGCGGCATCACCCCCGACGACGCGGTCGAGATCGCGCGCCGCTTCAAGGCCGCCGGCGCCGACATGATCGACTGCTCGTCCGGCCAGGTCAGCAAGGCCGAGAAGCCCGTCTACGGCCGCATGTTCCAGACGCCCTTCGCCGACCGCGTGCGCAACGAGGCGGGCATTCCCACCATCGCCGTGGGCGCGATCTTCGAGGCCGACCATGCCAACGCCATCATCGCGTCCGGCCGCGCCGACCTGTGCGCGCTGGCCCGTCCGCACCTGGCCGACGCGTCCTGGACGCTGCGCGAAGCCGCCCGCGTGGGCTATCGTGACGTGACCTGGCCCAGCCAATATTTCGCCGGCAAGCGCCAGCTGGAAACCAACTTCGAGCGCGCCGCTGCCATGGCGCAACTGGACGTCAAATGAGTGAACTTGCATTGCCCCTGGCGGGCCGCCATGCGCTGGTGACGGGCGGCGCCCGCGGCATCGGCCTGGCCTGCGCCCGCGCGCTGCTGGCGCGCGGCGCCCGCGTCACGCTGCTGGGCCGCGACGGCGCGGCGCTGGACAGCGCCGTCGGGGGGCTGGCGAGCCTGGGCCAGGCCCAGGCCGTCAGCGCCGACATCGCCGACGAAGCCTCGGTGCGGCAGGCCTTCGCGCAGGCCGAGGCCGCCTTCGGCCCGGTGCACATCCTGGTGAACAACGCCGGCCAGGCGGTCAGCCAGAAGTTCGAGCGCACCGATGCCGCGCTGTGGCAGAACATGCTGGCGGTCAACCTGACCGGCACCTTCCACTGCGTCCAGGCGGCGCTGCCGGGCATGCTGGCGGCGGGCTGGGGCCGGGTGATCAACGTCGCCAGCACCGCCGGCCTGATCGGCTATGCCTATGTCAGCGCCTACTGTGCCGCCAAGCACGGCGTGATCGGCCTGACGCGCTCGCTGGCGCTGGAAACCGCGCGGAAGGGCGTGACCGTGAACGCGGTCTGCCCCGGCTACACCGAGACCGACATCGTGCGCGGCGCCGTCGCCAACATCGTCGACAAGACCGGCATGACGCCGGACGCCGCCCGCGCCAAGCTGGCCGAGCGCAACCCGCAGGGCCGCCTGGTGCAGCCCGAGGAAGTGGCCGAGACGGTCGCCTGGCTGGCCCTGCCGGCCAGCGCCTCGATCAACGGCCAGGCCATCGCCGTGGACGGCGGCGAAGTGATGACCGGCTGAGCCGGCGCCCACCCCTTGCATACAGAAACGGAGACACCATGAGCACGCAGACCGAAGAACACACCATGAAGCACCACAAGCGTCCGCTCGCCGGCTACCAGGCGAAGACGTTCCTGTGGCAGGTGTCTGCGGACGGCAAGGTCGCCACCATCACGTTGAACCGGCCCGAGCGCAAGAATCCGCTGACCTTCGATTCCTACGCCGAGCTGCGCGACCTGTTCCGCGCGCTGGTCTACGCCACCGACATCAAGGTCGTGGTGGTGACGGGCGCGGGCGGCAATTTCTGCTCTGGCGGCGACGTCCACGAGATCATCGGCCCGCTGACCAGGATGAGCATGCCCGAGCTGCTGGACTTCACCCGCATGACGGGCGATCTGGTCAAGGCCATGCGCGCCTGCCCGCAGCCCATCGTGGCGGCGGTGGACGGCATCTGCGCCGGCGCCGGCGCCATGATCGCGCTGGCCTCGGACATGCGCCTGGGCACGCCGGCCGCGCGCACCGCCTTCCTGTTCACCCGCGTCGGCCTGGCCGGCGCAGACATGGGCGCCTGCACGCTGCTGCCGCGCATGATCGGCCAGGGCCGCGCGTCGGAATTGCTGTACACCGGCCGCGCCATGACGGCTGAAGAGGGCGCCAGCTGGGGCTTCTTCAACGCGCTGCACGATGGCGCCGGGCTGCTCGATGCCGCCCAGGCGCTGGCCGCGCAGCTGGCCGCCGGCCCGACCTTCGCGCACGGCGTGACCAAGAAGCTGCTGCATCAGGAATGGAACATGGGCGTGGACGAGGCCATCGAGGCCGAGGCCGAGGCCCAGGCCATCTGCATGCAGACGCGCGATTTCCATCGCGCCTACGAGGCCTTCGTCGCCAAGCAAAAGCCCGTCTTCCAAGGGGACTGAAGGGAGAGGCCCACCCCCGAGCGCTACGCGCTCCCCCTCCAGGGGGCGCTGCTGCGGACCGGCAAAGCCGGCTCCGCGCAGCCGCGATTGAGCCACACCTGTTTTTAGCGTTGCAGATGCCGCGTAGCGCTACGGAGAGTTGATATGAGAGATGCAAGCTGGCTGGATTGGCCGTTTTTCGAGGAACGGCACCGCGCCCTGGCGCACGAGGTCGACGCCTGGTGCGAGCGTTCGCTGGGCGAAGTCGATCACCATGACGCGGACGCCGCCTGCCGCAAGCTGGTCAAGGCCATGGGTGAGGCCGGCTGGCTGCGCTACGCGGTCGCCGGCGGTCCCGACGGCGCCTGGGGCGGCGCATTGCCCGAGGTCGATTCGCGCTCGGTCTGCATCCTGCGCGAAACGCTCGCGCGCCATGAAGGGCTGGCGGACTTCGCCTTCGCCATGCAGGGCCTGGGCAGCGGCGCGATTTCGCTGATGGGTTCCGATGCGCTGCGCGCGCGCTATCTGCCGCGCGTGGCGCGCGGCGAGGCCATCGCCGCCTTCGCGCTGTCCGAGCCCGAGGCCGGTTCCGACGTGGCGGCGCTGGCCTGCGAAGCCCGGCTGGACGGCGACGCCTATGTGCTCAACGGCGCCAAGACCTGGATCTCCAACGGCGGCATCGCCGATTTCTATTGCGTGTTCGCGCGCACCGGCGAGGCGCCGGGCGCGCGCGGCATCAGCGCCTTTGTCGTGGACGCCGACACCCCGGGCTTCGAGGTCAGCGAGCGCATCGACCTGATCGCCCCGCATCCGCTGGCCACGATCACCTTCGACAACTGCCGCATCCCCGTCACGCAGCGGCTGGGCGAGCCGGGGCAGGGCTTCAAGCTGGCCATGATGACGCTGGATATCTTCCGTGCCTCGGTGGCGGCGGCGGCGCTGGGCTTCGCCCGCCGCGCGCTGGACGAGGGGCTGGAACGGGCCAGGTCGCGCCGCATGTTCGGCCAGACGCTGGCCGACCTGCAGCTGACGCAGGCGGCGCTGGGCGACATGGCCACCGCCATCGATTCCTCGGCGCTGCTGACCTACCGCGCCGCCTGGATGCGCGACGTGCAGAAGCAGCGCACCACGCGCGAGGCCGCGATGGCCAAGATGACCGCCACCGAATCGGCCCAGGCCGTGATCGACCGCGCGCTGCAGATGTTCGGCGGCGCGGGCGTGGTTTCCGGCATGCCGGTGGAAAAGCTGTACCGCGAGATCCGGGCGCTGCGCATCTACGAGGGCGCCACCGAAGTCCAGAAGTTGATCATTGCCCGTGAACTACTGAAATCCTGACGGACGCCGCAGAGCGTCCGCGGGACCAGGCCACGCCACCAAACCACACAGCACAGCACAGACGGCAAGGGGTTTTCATGGAAACATCCGCCCACATCGACACTTTCGCCCGGGACAACCTGCCCCCGGGCGAGCTATGGCCTGAATTCCTGCTCGACGGCCCCGACGTGGCCTATCCCAAGCGCATGAACTGCGCGGTGGAACTGGTGGACGCCATGGTCGAACGCGGCCACGGCGAGCGCGTGGCGCTGCGCTGGTCCCGGGACGGCAAGCCGGCGGCCATGACCTACGGCGAGCTGGCGGCGCTGACCAACCGCATCGCCCATGTGCTGGTCGAGGACATGAAGCTGGTGCCGGGCAACCGGCTGCTGCTGCGCGGCCCGAACAATCCCATGATGGCCGCCGCGTGGCTGGCCGCCATCAAGGCCGGGCTGGTCACCGTGCCCACCATGCCGCTGCTGCGCGCCAAGGAACTCAAGCAGATCATCGACAAGGCGCAGATCCAGGCGGCGCTGTGCGACGTGCGCTTGAAGGACGAGGCCGAGTTCTGCCTGCAGAAGGACCACGAGCACCATTGCGCCGGCCTGCGGCAGGTCGTGTATTTCAATGACCAGGGGCCGGCCTCGCTGGACGCGCTGGCCGCGACCAAGGCCGATGATTTCCAGGCTTGCGACACCTCGGCCGACGATGTCTGCCTGATCGCCTTCACCAGCGGCACCACCGGCGCGCCCAAGGGCTGCATGCACTTCCATCGCGATGTGCTGGCCATGTGCGACCTGTTCCCCAAGCACGTGATCAAGCCGGGACCGGACGATGTATTCTGCGGCACGCCGCCGCTGGCCTTCACCTTCGGCCTGGGCGGACTGCTGTGCTTCCCGCTGCGCGTGGGCGCCAGCACGGTGCTGGCCGAGAAGCTGTCGCCCGACAGCCTGCTGCAGCTGATCCAGGATTTCCGCGCCACCATCGTGTTCACCGCGCCCACCTTCTACCGCCAGATGGCGGCGCTGGCCGGCAAGTACGACCTGTCCTCGCTCAAGAAGAGCGTGTCGGCGGGCGAGGCCCTGCCCGATGCCACGCGCCAGCTATGGAAGCAGGCCAGCGGCCTGGAGATGATCGACGGCATCGGCGGCACCGAGATGATCCACGTGTTCGTGTCCAGCCCGCCGGACGAGGTGCGCCGCGGCGCCATCGGCCGCGTGGTGCCGGGCTACATCGCGCTGATCGTGGACGACGACATGAATCCGCTGCCCAACGGCACCGCCGGCCGGCTGGCCATCAAGGGTCCCACGGGCTGCCGATACCTGGCCGACGAGCGCCAGCGGCGCTTCGTGCAGGCCGGCTGGAACCTGCCGGGCGACACCTTCGTGCAGGATGACGACGGCTATCTCTTCTACCAGGCGCGCAACGACGACATGATCGTGTCGGCGGGCTACAACATCGCCGGTCCCGAGGTCGAGGACGCGCTGCTGCGCCATCCGGCCGTGGCCGAGTGCGGCGTGGTCGGCGCGCCCTGCGACGAGCGCGGCCAGGTGGTCAAGGCCTTCGTGGTGCTCAAGCCGGGCTTCGAGCCGGGCGATGCGCTGGTGGCCGAGCTGCAGGCCTTCGTCAAGGCCAATATCGCGCCCTACAAGTACCCGCGCGCCATCGAATTCGTGGATGCGCTGCCGCGCACCGAGACCGGCAAGCTGCAGCGCTTCGCGCTGCGCAAGATGGCCTGAGCGGCGACAAGGCAAGCAGGAGCCAACATGGGAAATCCGTTCGTCAGCCAGGTGGAAGTGCGGTTCCGCCATTGCGATCCGGCTGGCATCGTGTTCTATCCGCGCTATTTCGAGATGATCAACGACTTCGTCGAGGAATGGTTCGACAAGGGCATGGGCCTGCCTTTCCATGCGCTGCACGTGGAGCGCCGGATCGGCACGCCCACGGCCTCGGTGCAGTGCGACTTCACCGCGCCCAGCCGCTGGCATGAACGGCTGCGCCAGACGCTGGAAGTGCAGCGCATCGGCGGCGCATCGTTCAAGGCGCTGGTGCGCTTCGAGGGGCCGGACGGGCAGCTGCGGCTGTCGGCCACCCTGACCATCGTGACCGTGGACTTGCGCAGCATGAAGTCCACGCCCCTGCCCGACGATCTGCGCGAGCGGATGCGGGCCTATCTGGCGCCCGCCGCCTGAGCGCGCGCCAGCCTTTTCCAGAGTGTTTTTTTGATAATAGGATGAGACGTTATGAAGATTCTGCAACCGCCGGATTGGATGGCGCCCCGTGGCTATTCAAATGGAATCCTTGCCGAGATGACGGTGGGCAGCAAGCTGGTGTTCGTGGGCGGCCAGGTCGGCTGGAACGGACAGCAGCAATTCGAGTCGGATGACCTGGCGGACCAGGTGCGCCAGACCCTGGCGAACATCGTCGCCATCCTGGCCGAGGGCGGCGCCAAGCCGGAGCACATCGTGCGCATGACCTGGTACGTCACCGACAAGAACGCATACGTGGCGGCCTACCCGGCCATCGGCAAGCACTACCGCGAACTGATCGGCCGGCATTTCCCGGCCATGACGGCGGTGGAGGTCGCGGACCTGGTCGAGGATCGCGCCAAGGTCGAGATCGAAGTCACGGCCGTCGTGCCGGCCTGATCTTGTTCAACGCGCCGAGCGGCCTGTCGCGCAGGCCCGGCGCTGCAGGCTCCGGCCGTCCGCCGTCCAGTTTCCCGGGCCGGCACCCGGTACGGGATGGCGGGCGCTGGAGCCGGCGCGGGCCGCGTGCCCACGTACCCGCGATCACTGCGCCAGGCGCAAGGTCTGCCTGGGCAGTTCGCCGAATCTGTCCTTGTAATACTCCGAAAACCTGCCCAGGTGGCCAAAGCCCACCGCCAGCGCCGCCTCGGTGACGTTGGCGCAGGCGCCGTCCAGCAGGCGCTGGCGCGCCGCGTCCAGCCGCAGCGCGCGCAGCGCGTTCATGGGCGTGGTGTCGCGGTGTTCCTGGAACAGCCGGGTCAGCGCCGTGTCGCTGGCGCCGGCATGGCGGGCGATGTCCTTGAGCGTCATGGGCGCGGCCAGGTGCGCGCGCATATAGGCCTCGGCCAGCGCCAGGCGGCGTGGCGGCGTCGCCGCGGGTCCGCCGCGCCAGGTGTTGGGCTGGTTGTACAGCAGGTGCAGCACCAGCGTGTCCTCGAGCTGGTCCAGCCAGGCGGCCGGCGGGCGCGGCGCGCCGTCGTCCAGCGTGGGCAGCAGGTGGATCAGGCCGCCCATCATGCTGCGCCAGGCGGCGCCCACGGGATGGTCCAGCCGCAGCGCGGGGCTGAAGTCCAGCGGCCGCAGCGCGGCCTCGCCGAAGGCGCGCTGGCCGATGGCGTCCAGCTTGCCGCGCGGGATCTTCAACAGCAGTTGTTCGCAGCCGGCCTCCCAGTGCAGCCGCAGCGGCCGGTTGGGCGCGATGACCGCGGCACAGGCCGGATCGGCGTCCACCTGGACGCCGCCGCAGTCGATGCGGGCGCGCCCGCGCAGCGGCACCTGCACCAGCATGAAATCCTGCAGCTTGTCGGGTTCGATCTGGACTTCGGCGCCATAGCGCAAGGTACAGACCGTCAGCGCGCCGAAGCGGCCGCGGTTCAGGCGCGCGTCGACTCGTCCGCCTTTCCAGGTCAGCCGGTGTTCCTTGAGCGTTTCCGAGACGAGCGCACGCGTCTCGTCTTGTTGCGTGGAGCTGAATACGCGCCGCTCGAACAAGGGCGCCAGCTCTAGGGGGGACCAGCCGCGCATGGATGCCTCCGGAACGCGGGACACCCCGCCTGCGCACCCAGAGTAATTTAAAGGTCAAGGATTGGGAATTAAGTGAATCCCGGATAAAGCCGCCGCTTTTCGGATAGAGCGGGGCGGTCGGGCGGCCTACGCTAGCGCAAGAGGCCTGGGATCCCGCGCAGGCGGGCCTGGGTTGGTGCGTGGCGCGGCGGCGCGTAAGCTGGCGATTCCTGGCGAGCGGCATGCGCGGACCGCGGCAGACGGATTCTGCCAGTCTGACGCCGGCGGGGCCGGCGCGACAAAACGGGGTGACTCATGAATCGCAATCTCTGGGGCCGGCGCGCGCTGGCCGTGCTGGTGTGCATGGGAGCGGCGGCGGGCGCCGTGGCGGCGGACAAGGTCAAGGTGGGCATGCTGACCACCTTGTCGGGTCCGGGCGCGGCCCTGGGCAATGAAATCCGCGACGGCTTCAATCTGGCGCTGCAACATACGGGCGGCAAGCTCGGCGGCCTGCCGGCCGAGGTGGTGGTGGCCGACGACCAGCAGAAGGCCGACGCCGGCCGCCAGGCCGTCGAACGCCTGCTCAAGCGCGACAAGGTCGACGTGATGACCGGCATCGTGTTCTCGAACGTGCTGCTGCCGGTGATGCCCGCCATCCTGCAATCGGGCACGATTTACCTCAGCACCAACACCGGCCCCGAGAACTACGCCGGCGCCGGCTGTAATCCGAATTTCTTCGCGGTGGCCTGGCAGAACGAGGACATCCCGGCGGCCATGGGCAAGTACGCGGCCGACCAGGGTTACAAGCGCGTGGCGCTGATCGCGCCCGACTATCCCGGCGGGCGTGAATCGCTCAACGGCTTCAAGCGCCTGTACAAGGGCGGCCTGTCCGAAGAGATCTATACGCAGCTGGGCCAGCTGGACTATGGCGTGGAGATCACCCGCCTGCGCGCCAGCAAGCCGGACGCGGTGTTCTTCTTCCTGCCGGGCGGCATGGGCGTGAACTTCATCAAGCAGTTCAATGGCGCCGGACTGGGCCAGGAGATCGCGCTGCTGGCGCCGGGCTTCTCGGGCGACGAGGACACCATCGCCGCCGTGGGCGAGCCGATCAAGGGCCTGCGCAACACCGCGCAATGGGCGGCGGACCTGGACAATCCCGCCAATCGCAAGTTCGTCGAGGATTTCAAGAAGACCTACAAGCGCATGCCGACGCTGTACGCCTCGCAGGGCTACGACGCCGCCATGCTGCTGGACAGCGCGGTGCGCCAGACCGGCGGCAAGCTGGACGCGGACACGCTGCGTCCGGCCCTGCGCCGCGCCGATTTCAAGTCGGTGCGCGGCGATTTCAAGTTCAACCGCAACCAGTACCCCATCCAGAACTACTACCTGCGGATCATCGAGTCCGGCGCGGACGGCAAGCCGGCGAACAAGCTGTCGGGCACGGTGCTGACGCAGTACCAGGACCCGTTCGCTGCATCCTGCCAAATGCGGTAGACCCCCCCGAAGCGCTGCGCGCTTCCCCCCAGGGGGCGCCGCAGCGGACCGGCGGAGCCGGCTTCGCGCGGCCTGGGTGACGTGGCATCTGCTTATGCGGGGCGAGTGGTTTGCTAGCCCAGTTTGAATAGAGATAGAAGGAGAGATACATGAGTGTGAACGTGACGACCCGGCGGATACGCATCGCCGCGCATGACGGCGGCGAGTTCGAGGGCTACCTGGCCGTGCCGGCCTCGGGCAGCGGCCCTGGCCTGGTGCTGTGCCAGGAGATCTTCGGCCTGAACGGCTTCGTGCGCCAGACCGCCGAGCGGCTGGCCGAGGAAGGCTATGTGGTGCTGGCGCCGGATCTGTTCTGGCGCCAGCAGCCCGGCATCGAACTGACCGACGGTCCGGACGACATGCCGCGCGCCTTCGCGCTGTACCAGGGCTTCAACGAGGATCTGGGCGTGCGCGACATCGGCTCGGCGGTGGCGGCGCTGCGCGCGCTGCCCGAGCTCAAGGGCGGCGTGGGCGCGCTGGGCTATTGCCTGGGCGGCAAGCTGGCCTATCTGGCGGCCTGCCGCTGCGACGTGGATGTGGCCGTGGGCTATTACGGCGTCGGCATCGAGAACAGCCTGGAAGAAGCGTCCAAACTGCGCGGCCGGCTGGTGCTGCACATCGCCGAGCGCGACGGCTTCTGTCCGCCCGAGGCGCGCGAGCGCATCCTGGCGGCGCTGGGCGGCAAGCCCGGCGTGGAGCTGTACGTGTATCCGGGCCTGGACCACGCCTTCGCGCGCACCGGCGGCGCGCACTACGACAAGCCCGCCGCGATGATGGCGCACCAGCGCAGCATGGCCGCCCTGCAACGCGCGATCGGACCGGAGTTCGACTACTCGCATCTGTGGGACAAGCACTGCGAATACGAATTCGGCACCCGCGACGTGGCCGCCACCATGGCCACCATGGTGGCCGAGCCCTATGTGAACCACATTCCCACCATGACCGGCGGCGTGGGCCACAAGGAGCTGTCGCGCTTCTACCAGCATCATTTCGTCAACAGCAATCCGCCCGACACGCGGCTGGTGCCGCTGTCGCGCACGGTGGGCGCCACGCAGATCGTCGACGAGCTGCTGTTCTGCTTCACCCACACCACCGAGATCGACTGGATGCTGCCCGGCGTGCCGCCCACCGGCAAGTACGTCGAGATTCCGCTGGTGGCGATCGTGAAGTTCCGTGGCGACAAGCTCTATCACGAACACATCTATTGGGACCAGGCCAGCGTGCTGGTGCAGGTGGGCCTGCTCGACCCGCAGGGCTTGCCGGTGGCCGGCGCCGAGACCGCGCGCAAGCTGCTGGACGAGACCTTGCCGTCCAACACGCTGATGGCGCGCTGGCGCGAGAGCGAGAAAAAGTAGGAGATGGACATGGCATACAGCGAAGAGCAATTGGCCGCGATGGTGCGCGGCGACAGCGTGCACCGCGGCGTCTATACCGATCCGGCGATCTTCGACATGGAGATGGAGCGCATCTACGGACGCGCCTGGATCTACGTGGGACATGAAAGCCAGGTGCCCAGGACGGGCGACTATCACACCACGCGCCTGGGCGACCAGGACGTGCTGATGGTGCGCGCGGCCGACGGACGCGTGCACGTGCTGTACAACCGCTGCCCGCACAAGGGCGCCAAGGTGGTGGCCGACGGCGAGGGCTGCGCGGGCAAGTTCTTCCGCTGCCCGTACCATGCCTGGACCTTCAAGCTGGACGGCAGCCACCTGGGCGTGCCGCTCAAGCAGGGCCTGGAAGGCACGTCCTATGACCCGGCCGACCCCACGTTCTCGATGCGCCGCCTGGCGCGGGTGGACAGCTACCGGGGCTTCGTGTTTGCCAGCCAGTCGGCCGAGGGGCCGGCGCTGGAGGACTTCCTGGGCGGCGTGCGCTCGTCCATCGACAATCTCTGCGACCGTTCGCCGGTGGGCGAGGTGGAGGTGGCCGGCGGCGTGTTCCGCGTGATGCAGCGTTCGAACTGGAAGGTGTTCTACGAGAACCTGCACGACACCATGCACGCCCGCGTCACGCATGAGTCCTCGTTCGCCGCCGCGCGCGACGAAGCCAAGGAAATGGGCGAGATGCCGTTCGAGCTGCACATCATGGACGGCAACGGCGAACCCTACGAATTCTGGGAAAAGCTGGAACTGCGCGCCTACCCGAACGGCCACGGCTACATGGAAGGCATCTTCAACCCCGGCGCGGCCGAGCGCGATCCGGTTTCGCGGGCGCACTTCGAGACGCTGGCGGCGGCCTATGGCGAGGACAAGGCGCGTCAGGTGCTGGGCATGAACCGGCACAACACCGTGATCTACGGCAGCGGTTCGCCCCATACCGTATTCCAGCAGTTCCGCGTGATCCGGCCGGTGGCCGTGGACCGCACGCTGATCGAGATCCAGACCTTCCGCTGCAAGGGCGCGCCGGACGGCGTGTTCAAGCGCGCCATGCTGTACGCCAACGTGATCAATTCGCCGTCCTCCAACGTCATGCCGGACGACATCGAGCTGTACAACCGCTGCCAGGAAGGCAATGCCACGCGCGGCGGCGAATGGGTCAGCATGCACCGCTATCACGGCACCGACCGCAGCGATGAACAAGGCATGGTGTCGGTCAACGGCACCAGCGAATTGCCCATGCGCAACCAGTTCCGCGCCTGGCGCGACTACATGCTGGCCGGCCCCGTGGCGCTGGCATCGTCCGCGAAGGGAGAAGGCGCATGCTGCTAGACCTGGATTTCGACGTCGATACCGACAATCTCAAGCCGGCGGACGTGCCGGCCGAGGCCTATCACCGCATCGCCCAGTTCCTCTACCGCGAGGCGCGGCTGCTGGACGAGCGGCGCTATGCCGACTGGCATGCGCTGTGGACCGAGGACGGCATGTACTGGATGCCGCGCGTGCCGGGGCAGAAGAGCCCCTATGACCACGTTTCGCTGTTCTGGGAAGACCGCATGTTGCGCGATGTGCGCATCCGCCGGCTGGAGCACCCGCGCAACTGGTCGCAACAGCCGCCGACGCGCGGCGTGCGGCTGGTGGGCGGAGTGCAGGTCGAGGGCGTGGACGGGGGCGGCAACCTGGTGGTGCATTCGGCCTTCCAGATGACCGAATGGCGCAAGCGCCAGCCGCGCCAGCTGGCCGGACGCTATACCCACAAGCTGGCCGCCGACGGCGACGGTTGGCGCATCCGCATGAAGCGCGTGGACCTGGTCAATTGCGATGACGCGCATGACGCGTTCGAGGTGTTCGTGTGAGGGTTTGCCTGCATACACCGCGCGGCGCCGGCCCGGCTTGCGGGAGCCAGCCATGAACGCGGCAGACGTGGCCGTGCTGGCCCTGCACTACCAGAACGATGTGCTGCATCCGGAAGGCAAGATCCGTGTCGGCCTGGACGGCGACGGCAGCACGCGCCAGCGGCTGCTGCGCGGCGCTTCCGACCTGCTGCGGGGCGCGCGCATGGGCGGCCTGCCCATCGTGCACGTGCGCATCGCCTTCCGGCCCGACTACGCCGACCTGCTGGCCAACTGCGATATCTTCCGCAACGTGGCCGCCATCGGCGCGGTGCCGGAAGGGCAGTGGGGCAGCGCGTTCTACGAGGGCCTGCAGCCGCTGGCCGGCAGCGCGCGCGAGTTCGTGGTCAAGCACACGCGCATCAGCGCCTTCTACGGCACGCCGCTGGAAGAGACGCTGCGCGTGCTGGGCGCGCGCCGGCTGGTGGTGGCGGGCGTGGCCACGCATTCGGTGGTCGAGGGCACGGTGCGCCACGCCGCCGATATCGGTTTCAATGTGATGGTGGCCGAGGACGCCTGCGCCTCGGCCGACCCGGCGGTGCACGATGCGTCGCTGGCCAGCATGCGGCTGATCGCGCAGACCGGCTCGGTGGCCGAGGCCATGCGCTGGGCGGCCGCGCACTGAACAAGGATACGTCATGGATTTCAAGGGCTTTCCCGGCCTGGCCGGCAAAACCGCCATCGTCACCGGCAGCACGCAAGGGCTGGGCGCGGACATCGCGCGCGGGCTGGCCGCGGCCGGCGCCAACGTGGTGTTGGTCGGCCGCAATGCCCCGGCCGGCCAGGCGCTGGCGGATGAGCTGCGCGAGCGGGCGCTGTATTGCGAGACCGACATCGGCCAGGACGAGCAGATCGAGCGCTGCATCCAGGCCGCGCTGGCACGTTTCGGCCGCATCGACATCCTGGTCAACAACGCCTGCCAGTACGCCGACCAGGGCCTGGCTTCCAGCCGCGCTCAATGGCACGCGACGCTGGACACCAACTTGGTGTCGGCCGCGATCTTCACCCAGCTCGTCGCGCCGAGGCTGCCGCGCGGCGGCGTGGTGGTGAACATGGGCAGCACCGGCGGCAAGTTCGGCGCGGCCGGACGCGCGATCTATCCTGCGTCCAAGGCGGCCTTGCTGCAGATCACCAAGAACTTCGCGGTGGAACTGGCGCCGGCCGGCGTGCGGGTGCTGGCGGTGTCGCCTGCCTGGACCTGGTCGCCCTCGGTCGAACAACTGGCGGGCGGCTCGCGCGCGGCGGCCGATGCGGTGGGCGCGCATTTCCATCCGCTCGGGCGGGTGGGATCGGGCGAGGAGATCGCGGCGGCGGTGTGTTTCGCCTGCTCGGACGCGGCGTCGTGGATGACGGGGGTGGATATCCCGGTGGACGGCGGCTTTTCGGTGCTGGGGCCGGACCGGGGGATTTCGCCGCGCGTGTGGTTCCGTGAACTGGCGCCGGGCCAGGACGAGGGCGCGGGCGGGACGTGACGCTCGCGGACCCGCCGGCAGCGGCGCGGTCGCCGGCTGTCGCGGCCCGGAGCGGGCCAGGCGCGGCAAGGTCCGCGCCGCCCGCAATGCCCGTCAGCGGATGACGATCTGGCCTTCTTCCAGCGCGGCCTTGCCGCCAACCTGGTCTTCCAGGAATTCCTGCATCTTGTTGCCGATCTGGATCTTCACGCCGCTGCAATAGCGCCGGCTGGCCGTGATGCTGGCCGTGTGGATCGGCTGCAGGTCGCGCACCAGCTGGGCCTCTTCCTCTTCCAGCGTGACCAGGTCGCGGCCCAGCTTGGCGTGGGTGTTGCGCGCGCGATCGACCACGTCGCCGGTGGCGCGCTCGGGGTGCGAGTGCAGGAACAGCAGCAGCTGTTCGAGCTTGGCCTTTTCCTCGTTCATCTTCACGCGCTTGCGCGTCAGCGCCGAGCGCTTGATGTCGGCGTGTGGGTCCAGGCCCGCCTGCACCAGCGTGGGCACGCCGGCGGGCGAACCGATGGTGCCGGCGCGCACCGCCTGCAGGGCGCGGATCTGGCCGCCCATGATGGCGGTCTGCTGCGCGTTGGCTGCGCCCACGTTGACCGCGCCGCCGGCGGCGATGCTGCACTGGCGGATCTCGCGCTCGACTTCCACGTTCTGGCCGGCGCTGATGATGGCGTTCTCGATGAAGCGGGCCTTCAGCTCGCCGCCGCAGACGATGTGCGCGGTGCGGGCCGGGCCGGACGCGTCCTGCACCGCCTCGGCCATGCCGATGATGCCGCCCTTGACCGTGACATTGCCGCCGGCCTCGACCAGCGCCGCTTCCATGGTGCCGTTGACGACCACGTCGCCCGTCACGCGCACTTCCATGGTGGCGCTGATGTCGCCCCGGACCTGCAGCGAGCCTTCGAAATTGATGTTGCCGGTGGTCAGGTCCACGGCGTCCACCTCGACGACCGGGTTGACCTGCACGCCCTGGTTGATCAGCTTGGGGCTGCCGGCGATCGCCGCGCGCAGCAGCAGGGGATCTTCCGGATCGATCTCGACGCCGGACATGTCGCTGGAGAATTGCGTGTCGGCCATCTCGTCGGGCAGCACGGGCTGGCCCAGCACGTCGCGGCCGTCGATGCCGGGCAGCGGCGGGATGCGGCGCATGAGCGGCGTGCCCGGCGTGACCAGCAGCAGGCTGCCCAGGTCACGGTAGTCCACCTGGGCCAGTTCGTCGATTTCCTGGGCGCGCGGCTTGAGCCGGTCCAGCAGGCTTTCGAAGCGGGTGGGGGTGCCGCGCGTGGGTGGGGTGCCTTGTGCCACCAGCAGGGTGCCGTTGCGACCTTGTTCGACGGCCTCGGCCAGTTCCGTTTCGAGCAGGCCATGGACGATGCCCTGGTCGGCCAGCGCCTGGCGCACCGTCTGCAGCGCGACGGGACGGCCGCCCTTGGGCGGCAGCAGGGTGATCATGGCCGCCATGCGGTCGGCGCTCAGTTCCAGCTCATAGGAGCCGTCTTCCACCTTGCCGATCGTGCCCTGCACGGGCGCGACGGCGTCCCGGCACATGTCGATGAAGGCGATGACGGCGTGGTTGTCCAGCGCTTCGGTGGTCCAGCCCTGTTCGGCGGCGGCGGCGGCCAGGCTGTCCCAGTTGGGCAGGTCGCTGGCCAGGGCGGCATCGCCGGCGCGTTCGGCGCCGTCTTCGGCAGCGTCGGCGTTCTCGTCCGCGCCGTTCTCGTCCGAGGGGGGGGCGGCTTCGGCGGTCTCGGTGGCGGCAGTGGCGGGCCGGGCCGGGGGCGGGGTATAGATCGCCGTCAGGACGTGGGTGTTGGCGTCCAGCAGTAGCTGGAGCGAGTTGTTTGCGTCCATGTCAGCCTCCTGCCCGGCGCTGCTGGCCGGTTCACTCATTTAGTAATTAAACGAAATATTAGGTCATATATTAACTCATGCCCATGACCACTGGCACCTTATGCAACGGCGTGCCCGCCAAAAGCCTTAGTGCCGTCCCTGTTTTTTCCTTGATCTGGGCCCGACGTCGCGCATTAGTTCGTAGGCAGGAGCGACAAGGCTGGCTCGGCGGCGCAGCATAGGGCCTCCTGCCCGACGCGCCTGCGCGCCGGGCGCCTTGCCGGATACCGCCGGAGTCCATCCATGGCGCCACCCATTCTTTCCGCCGCCCCGCGTGCCTTCCTGGCGCGCGCCGGCGGCTGGGCGGCGCTGCTGGTCCTGGCCGCCGGCGCCGCGCTGGCTCCGCG